>CAIYXO010000147.1 GCA_903930165.1 uncultured Verrucomicrobiota bacterium
CAGCAGGTCGAGGTACCACTGCTTGGTCAGCTTCGGATGATGGCCGCCCTGCATCAGCATCTGGGTTCCTCCCAGCGCGAGGGTCTCCTCGATCTTCCGGTCGAGCTCGTCGAGCGTGATGACGTAGGAGTCGGCGTCCTTCTCCGAGCGCCAGAACGCGCAGAACTTGCAGTAGACGTTGCAGACGTTGGTGTAGTTGACGTTGCGGTCGACGATGAAGGTCACGACGTCTTCGCCGCGTCCCCCGAGGGCCGACGCCTTGGCGAGCCGGCGCCTGCGGTCGGCCAGGGCACCGAGTTCCTCCAGGGGCAACCGGTACAGCTGCGCCGCTTCGGCCGCCGAGATCCGGTCGCCGTCCCAGACCTTCTGCAGGAGCGTGTCGTTTGCCGTTTCAGAAACCATCCGCGGAGAATAGGCCGGAATCCGATTCGGACAAAGCAGGCATCGAACTCCGTTTCCCACACATGTAGGAGACGACGTCAGGAGACTCACTCCTCCAGTCCGAGGTCTTTGGACACGAAGACAGCGCCGCGGAGAGGTCAGAGACTCGCCACCTCGTCCCCTACTCCGTGCACGTGCAGGAGGCGAAGTGAGGAGGCTCTCGCCTTCCTTTCCTACCCAGGGAACAACCGCGGCTCAGCGATCCCCGCCGCCAGGCCAGCCGATCTTCGCGGCGAAGTTGTAGCGCAGGACGCGTTGCTGGATGACGGCGTTCGGCCATCGGCTTCGGACCACCACCCTCGGGTCTCGCAACCGCGGCACGAGATCCAGCCGGGTTCCGAATCGCTTGTAGTCCTCGAAGCTTCCCTCGAACTGCAGCGGCCAACCGCGCCCGAGCGGGTGGTCGGGAAGCCTTCGGCCCGCGCCGTGCAGGCGCTTCCAATGGGCCTCGAGGTTCGCCGGCACCACGACCGCCCCCAGCCGGGAGTCCAAGGGAAGGCTGCCATGCTTGCCCCATTCCACGCCGACCCGAGGCCGTCCACCCACCACGGGAGCGGAGAGGATCTCGCCGTGGAAATAGGTGAAGACCTTCACGGCGCGCCCGCTCGCCGGATCGTACTCGACCCAGACCACCTCGTGGTCGCAGGGATCGTTGTCCTCGGGGAAATCGAGGTCGTCCTCCCAGAAGAGATGGTAGCCGATCCACGGACGTTCCGGATGGAGGACGACGGCGACATCGCGGAGGCGGAACGGTTCGCCACGGACGAGGCGAAGCTCCGGGGCGAGCCGCCGGACCCGTTCCATGTCTTCCGCGGTGGGTTCACGTTGCGGATCCAGTTCCAAGGCCCGCGCGTAGTGCCGGGACGCCTCGCCCAGGTTGCGCAACCGGTGCGCTGCCATGCCCTGGCGGTTGCGAATCTCCGACGTTTCCGCGGCGAGAATCTCGAGGTCGCCGAGGTCTGCGAAGTCCGCGCCGGTCAGAGGATTCGCCCGGGCCACCTCCCCGCCAGGAAGACGGACGCGATAGGGACTGAGGGAAAGATCCGCCTCGGGATAGTCGGTGCTGACGAACTGGGCTCCGCTGGCGAGGGCGCGGTCGCGCTGGGCAACCCGGTTGGAACGGGCGTTGGCCGTCGGGCTGTCGGCGCGGGTCCGCACGAGGAATCCCTCCCGGACCAACGAACCGATGCGTTCGAAGTCGCGTTCCGGGTTGTTCACCTTCATCCAGGCCGCCGCCGGATGGTCCCCCGGAACGGAGACGAACATCGCCCTTCCGGAAAGGTTGGCCGCGTTCGTGAGGTAGAGGTCCCGGACCGCATCCTCGTTGTCGATGGCGAACAGGACCTTGCCCAACAGCTTCGACACCGCCGGCCAACCCTTTCCGGCAACAGCCTCACGAAGTGTCGGAAGCCCCTGCCGAAGCTGGTCCGGCTCGAATCTCTGCCCTGCAGGGATCCCGGCCCGGATCTCCGCATCCAACGCATCGAGCAACCCCGGGGTGAAACGGACCGGCTGGGTGAATTCCTTCCCCGCGGAATCCTCCTTCAGTTCCACCAGCACGAGGACCGGGAAGTGGAACGGATGCGCGGCGGACCATTCCCGGATCTCCTTCAACGCAGCCTGGAAGGTCAGGGTGGGACTCACGAAGTCGAAGTCCGGCACGTGCAGGATCTTGAATCCGGGGGCGCGGAGAACCCCTTCCGGATCATGGCCGGGGACGTCTCCGAGTCCGCGTTCCGCGGCGAGCACGGGGCCCAGTGGACGGGCGAAGTGGCCGCCGTCCGGATCGGCATAGACGTCGAGCTCCAGCTGGCGGATCCCGAGGATGCCCAGCTGCTCGTGGATCGGGCGATGCGTGTAGGCGAGGGAGTCCGCCGCGGCGTGGCTGCGGAGGCGCAGGAGGGCGTCCATGGCCGGCCCGGGGGCCACGTGGTAGGAATTGTGGGTGCCGAGGACCTGACATTGGTCGAGGCGCACCGCCGGGGCACTGGCGGCGAAGCCGGAGACCAACAGGCCGGACAGGCAACCGAGCGCGGAAAGGGCGGACCGAAGGCGACGCATCGGTCCTTGGTATCGACGCGTTGCCCGTCCGGCGAGACCGGCCAGGTGAATTCAAGGTGACCGGCCCCGGAGCCATGGAAATTCGGTTCTCCTCCCCGGCCCGGCTTCTCTAGTCTCGCCCCACATGCTCGACATCAAACTGCTGCGGGAGCGTCCCGACTTCGTCCGTGAACGCCTGGCCACCCGTCATGGTGGCGACGAGGCCAAGGTCGACGAGGTGCTGTCCCACGACGAGAAGCGCCGCGCCGCCCTGGCCGAGGCCGAGCAGCTGAAGGCGCGGAGGAACAGCGCCTCCAAGGAGATCGGCGCGCTGATGGGGCAGAAGAAGTTCGAG
>CAIYXO010000148.1 GCA_903930165.1 uncultured Verrucomicrobiota bacterium
CAAGGCGGCGAAGGATTCCGCGGCCGGACGCGAGAGCTTCTACTGGGCTGGCGGAAACTCCCGGAACCCCGACTTCCGCTGGGTCTGGGACCGCTATCGCTACGTGAACTGGCGTCCTCTCTGATCGGACGCCCCCGCGAAAACGGGCCGTGGAATCCCCGGAATCATCCGGATTTCCACGGCCCGTTTTGCTTCGGCGAAGCGGTCGGCCGGTTCAGGCGAAGATGATCTCGCCGTCGTGCCGCGTCTTCTCGCGGAAGGCGGCGAGCAGCTTCGCGGTGATGGGACCCGGCTGACCGGTTCCGATCACCCGTCCGTCGACCTTGACCACGGGCACCATCTCCGCCGCGGTGCCGGTCAGGAACATCTCGTCGGCGGTGTAGAGGTCGTAGCGGGTCAGGTTCGGCTCGCCCGTGGGGATTCCCAGCTCCCGCGCGCAGTCGAGCACCGTGTTCCGCGTGATCCCGTAGAGCGCCCCGGCGCTGAGCGGAGGGGTGTAGAGGCGGCCCTTCTGGACCGCGAAGATGTTGTCGCCCGTGCATTCGGCCACGAAGCCCTCGGAGTTCAACATGATCGCCTCCTCGACACCGATGAGGTTGGCCTCGATCCGCGCGAGGATGTTGTTGAGGTAGTTGAGGGACTTGATGGCGGGGTTGACCGAGTTCACCAGCATCCGTGTGGTGGGGACGGTGGCGATGGTCATGCCCTCGTTGTACACCTTCTCGGGATAGAGCTGGATGGTCGCCGCGATGATGATCACCGAAGGCTTCGGGCAGCGGCGCGGGTCCAGTCCGAGGGTCCCGCGCCCGCGGGTGACGATCAGCCGGATGTAGCCCTCACGAAGCTGGTTGGCCCGGCAGGTCTCCAGGCAGGCCTCGATCATCTCCTCTGGGGACATCGGGATCTCCAGGAGGATCGCCTTGGCCGACCAGTAGAGCCGTTCGATGTGTTCGCGCAGCTTGAAGATCCGGTTGTGGTACATCCGGATGCCTTCAAAGACGCCGTCGCCGTAGAGCAGTCCGTGATCAAAGACGCTCACCTTGGCATCGGCTTCGTCCACTAGCTGTCCATCGAGATAAACCTTCATGAATTCTGGGGTCGAACGTTACGGGAGTCTTCGGAGGCGGAGCAAGGCCGCGGGAGTCCGTGGGAAACAAAAACGCCACCGGAAAGGCCGGTGGCGTCGAGGGGGAAGGGGTTCTTCAGCCCTTCCGGCGCCGACGCCAGCTCCAGACGCCTACCGCTCCGGCGAAGGCGATGGCCGCGTACGTGGAAGGTTCCGGAACCGTGGTGGTGAACGAGATGTTGTCCACGGTCTCGATCAGGTCGATCGGGTTCAGGTTGTTGTCCCCGTAGTAGAACTCGGCCCGGTTGGCCGGGGTGCCGCTGTGGATCCACGAGATCGTCTGATCCATCAGGGTGTTCGCATTCGGCGTGACCGTGATGCTTTCGAGAAGTGTCGCACCGTCGAAGAGATTCAGGACCGCCAAATCCAGATCGCCGGCCGTCAGCCCGACGCCGTCGTCCAGCGTGACCAGCAGTCCGGTATCGTCGTTTCCGAACATCAGGTTCAGCGAATAGATCGGAACGCTGAAGTCCATCTGGAGCGTCACACCGGTGGACTCTGGGAAAACGACCAGCGATTGGCCTATGGTGTCTCCCAAACCGCTGTTGAAGATCTCCAAGCCATTGCCCGGAGACAGGTTGGAGAAGGTGACTAAGGGGGAATCGACGCTGGCCGAACCGTTCGGTAACGCGGCGGCGGGATCGGATTCGAAGTCGATGAACTCCGCAGCTTGGGCTCCGCCCGTCAGCAAACAGGCGATTCCCAAGAAACAAAGTGCTTTCCGATGATTTGCCACTAGGGAAAAAGGCTTCAGGAAGCCGCGGAAGTCAAGGCGTTAACGGGTTGCGGGGGCGGAGCGCAGGCTCTCGATCCGGGCTGCGCGGAACTCCGCACCCTTGCGCCATTCCGGCCATCGCCGGTCCTCTGCGATCCGCCAACCGACGGCATGCAGCAACTCCAGGTCCTCGACCGCCCCGGAAAGGTCCCAGTCCGCTTTCACCTCGTCGGAGACCTTGTGGTAGTCCCGGTCGATGTACTCGTTGACCTTGCCTTCCCCATAGCCGGCCGGCTTGTCGCGGTAGTCGATGCCCGACTTGGCGTAGAGGCCCGGCACGCCGCGCTTCATGAACTCGAAGTGGTCCGAGCGGTAGAACGTGCCGCGCTCGGGATGGGTCTCGGGCAGCGTGACGCGTCCCTGCCGGCGGGCCTCCCGTGACAGGACGTCTTCCAGTGTCGAACTGCCGAAACCCACCACCCGTACATCGCGGGTCCGACCCCATTGGTTCAGGCCATCCATGTTGATGTTGGCCAGCGTCCTCTGGAGCGGATGAACCGGATTGGCCGCGTAGTAGGCGGATCCCAGGAGCCCCTGTTCCTCGGCGGTGACGCTCAGGAAGAGGAGGCTCCGACGGGGACGTTTTCCATCCCGGGCGAACCGCTCGGCGAGTTCCAGGAGGCCGGCAACACCGATGGCGTTGTCTGCGGCCCCGTTGTAGATGCCGTCTCCGGGGATCTTGGGGTCCCGCCCGAGGTGGTCCCAATGCGAGCTGTAGACCACCCACTCGTCGCGCTTTGAGACTTCCCGGCCTTCGAGAAGCCCGAGGACGTTCCGGGACTTCACGGTCCGCCGGTTCTGGCGGGAGGCATAGGCGGCCTTCTGTTTCAACGGCACCGGCCGGAACGACTTCCGCACCGCCGTCGCCTTCATCGCTTCGTAGGACGTGCCATTGGCCGCAAGCAGGGCCTGTGCTCTTTCCAGGCTGATCCAGCCGGCGATGCGGGAGCGGGGAGACGTGTCGTCTTCTAGGTCGAACCTTTCGCGCCCCCAGCTGTTGACCACCACGAACCACGGGTACGCGGCCGGCTTCGTCTCATGGATGATCAACGCCGCGGCCGCTCCGCGCCGTCCCGCCTCCTCGAACTTGTAGGTCCAGCGACCGTAGTAGGTCATGGCCTCCCCCTTGAACATCGCCGGATCCAACCCACCCGCCTTGCCCGGCGCCGGGACCGGCGGATCGCCGACCAGGATCACCACCGTCTTTCCCTTCACGTCCACTCCCTTGAAGTCGTCCCAGCCGTACTCCGGGGCGTGAACGCCGTATCCGACGAAGACCATTTCGGTCGTGGGCACCTCGACGAGCGGACCGTTTTCCGGGGACCAGGCGACGAAATCCTGCGGACGTCCGAGCGCTTGGCCGTCCAGGAGGAAATCCACCTCGCTGCGGATGCCGACGATGGGCACGTCCTGGGTCCACGAGCCTCCGTGGCCTGCGGGCTTCAAGCCAAGTGCCCGGAACTGGTCGGTGAGGTATTGGACCGTCTTTTCCTCACCCGGGGTGCCGGGTGCGCGGCCCTCGAATTCGTCGGACGCAAGCACCCGGGTGTGCTGGAGGAGTTCCTGGGCCAGGATGGCGGATTCCGCGCGGAGCAAGGGGGCCGCCATCGGAAGGATCATCGCGGCCAGGCAGGAAAGCAGGCGATTCGGGCGCATGGGAAAGACTCCTATGGAAGCGGCACCGAGCCAAGCCCGGGAAAGCGCCCGTCGCGCGAACGTCGCTTGATCCGGAGGACGCGGCTCACCGAGAATCCGCCATGCCCTTTCGCCGCTTCCCCGGAAAGCTTTCCGTCTTTGGCGCGGGATTTCTCGTGTGGCTCGCAGTCGGAGTCGCCGATCTCGCCGCCGCCGAGGAATCCTTCACGCCAGCGGAAGTGCGTCGTCGAACCTCGGCGTATGAGGCCGCCGGCAAGGCGTTCCGCGAGGGGAGGCAGGACACGGCCGTTGTCGTCGAGTTTGCGCAGACCTGCTTCGACCGGGCCGAAGCGCTGCCGGCAGGACCCGCCAAGGCCGCCGTGGCCGAGCAGGGAATCTCGGCCTGCCGTTCCGCCCTGGAACGGTCGCCGGCCAACGCCGCCCTCCACTACTACCTGGGGATGAATCTCGGCCAACTCGCGCAGACGCGCACCTTCGGCGCCCTGAAGCTGGTCCGACAGATGGAGTCCGCCTGGTCGACGGCGAGGACCCTGGACGAGAACCTCGACCACGCCGGGCCGGATCGCTCCCTTGGAATCCTCTTCGCGGAGTGTCCGCGGGCGCCGCTCAGCATCGGCTCCCGGGACAAGGCGCGCCGCCACCTGGCCCGCGCGGTGGAGCTCGACCCCGTCCATCCGGAGAACCGGCTGCACTTCGCGGAGCAGTTGGTCCGCTGGGGTGACAGGGAAGCCGCCCGTCAGCAGCTCTCGGAACTCGACGAACTTCTTCCCGCCGCCCGGACACGCCTCGTCGGTCCGGACTGGGATGCCGCCTGGCAATCCTGGGAGAACCGCCTTCGTCTCCTGCGGGAACGGCTTTCTTCCCGGCGCTGATCCGGAAACCATCCCACCTTCGACTGCGAGGCCACCACCCGATCCATTGTTGCCGATGTCTCCCCGAATCCTCCCCTTCCTGTTCGGTCTCGCGATCGCCGGCCTGGCGTCCAACCCGGAGCCTCCCTTCTCGCGCCTGCCCTACGTGCAGTCCGCGTCACCGACCCGGATCCAGGTCGTCTGGCGCACCGAGGGGCCGGTCGAGCCGGTGGTCCGTTTCGGCACCGATCCTTCCCGCCTGGATGGCGAGGTCGCGGGTTCCGACATCACCGTCCGGGCATCGCTCGGAACCGAAAAACAGGAGATCCC
Organism: uncultured Verrucomicrobiota bacterium; assembly: GCA_903930165.1. Taxonomy (GTDB): domain Bacteria; phylum Verrucomicrobiota; class Verrucomicrobiia; order Limisphaerales; family UBA9464; genus SXXZ01. The sequence goes on from CAIYXO010000148.1 coordinate 4,739, forward strand.
GGAACGGTGGAAGCCCTTGCGTACGGCGCGGAATCTCGGGCTGCCCAAGCTCCACAGTGCGCCGATCGGGACCTTCCAGTACGAGGCCCGCGTCAAGGGCCTCAAGGCGGACACCACGTACCACTACGCGGTGTACGACGGCGCGCGCCGTCTGACCCCTGCCGATTCCGAACACCGCTTCCGCACCCAGCCCGAGCCCGGGACCCGGCGTCCGTACCGATTCTGGGTGATCGGCGACGGCGGCACCGGACGGTCCGCGCAGAAGGCCGTGTTCGACCGGATGCTTTCGGCGGTCCAGTCTGAAGGGCGACCGCTGGACTTCTGGATCCACGTCGGCGACATGGCCTATGGGACCGGCCGAGACGTGGAGTTCCAGACCCGCTACTTCGAGAGCTACGCGCCCCTGCTGCGCAACACCGTCTGCTGGCCCTCGATGGGCAACCATGAGGGACACACGTCGAAGGGCACGACCGGCGTGGGACCGTACTACGACGCCTACGTCGTCCCGACCCGCGGAGAGTCCGGCGGCGTGGCGTCCGGCACCGAGGCCTACTACTCGTTCGTGCACGGGAACATCCACTTCATCTGCCTCGACTCCCACGACCTCGACCGCAAGCCGGACGGCGCGATGGCGCGATGGCTCAAGGCGGATCTCGAGAAGGCCAAGGCCGATTGGCTGGTCGCGTTCTGGCATCATCCGCCCTACACGAAGGGAAGCCACGACAGCGACAAGGAGAAGGACCTGATCGAGATGCGGCACCACATCCTCCCGATCCTCGAGGCGGGCGGGGTGGACCTGGTGCTGACCGGACATTCCCACGTGTACGAGCGGTCGATGCTGATCGACGGCGCCTACTCGACCAACGCCACCACCGCGGAGACGTTCGTGCTCGACGACGGCGACGGCGACCCGGCCGGGGACGGCCCCTACCGGAAGAGCTCGGGTCTCACCGCCCATGCGGGAGCGATCCAGGTGGTGGCCGGCAACGCCGGCGCGAGGCTGGGCCGCAACGGGACCAGCCCGATCATGCGCAAGACGATCGTCGAGTACGGGTCGGTGCTGGTCGAGGTGGACGGCGACACGCTCCGCGGACGGATGATCAACCTCAACGGGACGGAGCGGGACTCGTTCGCCTTGGTGAAATCGGGGAAGGTTCCGGTCCAGCGGCTTTCCCTGCCTTGGCAGCCGGCGGAGTACAAGAAGCCGTCCACGTCCCCGAAGGTCCCCAACGAGGCCCCCCTCGACACCCGCGTGCTCGTGGCCTCGGGGGCGGAATGGCGCTTCCGCCCCGGCCCGCTGCCGGGTGGACAGGAATGGACGAGGCCCGGTTTCGACGTGGCCGCCTGGAAGGCCGGCAAGGCGCCGTTCGGTCGTGGCGAAGGAAAGTTCGCAACACCGCTTTCCGCCGGTCCCGCCGCTCCGCGGGCCCTGCAGATCCGCCGGGAGTTCGAGGTGCGGCAGGCGGACCGCATCACCGAGATGGGACTTTGGATCGACTACTCGGACGGCTTCGTCGCCTTCATCAACGGACACGAGGTCGCCCGTGTTGGCGTTGGGCGGAGTTTCGGACGGAATGCGCAGGGAGTGACGGCCCGCGAGGATGCCGGACGCGTCTACGTGGACCTGAGGAACATCGGCGTCGCGGTGAAGGACGGAGTCAACGTCCTGGCCATCGAATGTCATGCCGCAGGCGGGGAATCGCAGGATCTCCGGCTCGACCCGGAACTGGTGGCGGAGGACTAGGATGCGTCCGTGGCCAAAACGGCTGGGTGCGCTCGCGCTTGTTTCCGTCCTGTGCGGAAAGGGCGTTGCGCACGAGGGCCCCGAGGCGGAGATCGAGGAGATCACCGTCGAGATCGCCCGCTTCGGGGAGTCCGCGGAACGCCTGCTGCAACGGGCGATCGAATACCGTGTGCTTGGTCGTCTGAAGGAGGCGGCAAACGACCTTCAACGGGCCGCCCGACTGGAGACGGATCGCCCTGGACTGCGCCGCGAACTCGCCCGGGTGCAGGAAGGCTTGGGCCAGACCAACGAGGCCCTGGCCACCACGGAACTGGGCCTGAACCTGAAGGGCATCGAACCCGATGAACGGGCCGCGCTCCTGGCATTGAAAGCCGGCCTTCTGGCGGCGAAGGGCAAGTCTGGGGCCGCACTCGAGAGCTGGACCGAAGCCTTGCGTCTCCAGCCCGAGAACGTGGATTGGCACCACAGCCGCAGCCAGCTGCTGCGCGAGTTGGCCCGACACGACGAGCGCCTGAAGCGCCTCGACGAAGCCATCGCCACGACAGGCTCCGGGATGCTCGAGGTGGAACGGATCGACGCCCTGCTCGACGCCGGTCGTTGGGCCGAGGCGCTTCCCCGCATCGATTTCGAATTGGACGCCTCAAGGCTCCGGGGTTCCTGGCTGTTGCGACGTGGTCGGGCGCTACTGGGCATGTCGCGCGAATCCGAGGCCCGCAAGGACCTGGAGGCGGCCTCCGCCGAGATCCGGGCGCGTCTCGGGCCCGGGATCCGGGAAGCCTCGCTCCTGGCCGAGGTCGGTCTCGCCGAGGAGTTGCTGGGACACGTCGAGGAAGCCAAGCGTTGGTTCGGGGACGCCCTCGCCGCCGGCGCCGGTTCGTTTGTCCGGGAGCGCCTTGAAAAACTGAAGGCCGCCAAGAAGGACTGACCCGCCGAAGTCCTTTCGCTGTCGGGTTCCAGACGGCCGGGTCGCCGGCGAGGTTCCCGGTCGGCCTGGGCCGCGGATGGGGTCCCAAGCGCCGGAGGGAAGGGGATGTGCCTCTTCGGTTCGTCTACCGATTGAACCTGCAGGCAGCCCCCAGTTGAGCCTACGTGGCCGGGTCGGTCGGGGATCGGGGCTTGGACGCGGAGTCGGGGGATTCCGCGGCGGCGATCTCCTTGGTGATGGCGAGGAAGGCCGACTCCAAGGCTCCGTCGGTACCCGCCCGTTCACGCAGTTCGGCCGCGGTCCCCGCGGCGACGATCCTTCCGCGATGGAAGATGCCGATCCTGTCGGCCATCTCCTCGGCCACGCTCACCTGGTGGGTCGAGAGGAAGACGGTCATGCCCTGTCGGCTGCGCTCCTTGAGGATGTCCTTCACCACTCGGGCATGCTGCGGGTCGAGTCCCACCATGGGCTCGTCGATCACGAACACCTCAGGCGCGTGCAGCAGCGCGGAAGCGATGGCGACGCGCTGGCGGGTGCCGTGGCTGAGGCCCTCGATCGGCTTGTTCAGCCAGGACTCCAGATGGAAGCGCGGGATCAGCTCGTCCGAGGCGCGGCGGATCGCGGCGTCGTCCATCCGGAAGAGGCGGCCGGTGAAGCGGAGGAATTCCGCGGGGGTGAGTTTCTCGTAGAGGAACGGGAAGTCCGGGACGTAGCTCAATCGGGCGCGGGCTTCCAGGGGTTGCGTCTGGATGTCGAAGCCGGCCACCCGGGCCCGGCCGGCCGTCGGTTTGATCAGGCCGACGATCAGCTTGATGGTGGTGGTCTTTCCCGCGGCGTTCGGCCCCAACACCGCGAAGAACTCGCCGCGGGGAACGGTCAGCGAAATGCCGTCGACGGCGCGGACCTCGCCGAAATGCTTCACCAGGTTCTCGAGCTCGATCATGGCGCCGGGGTCAGAGGCCCGCGAGGGCGTCGCTCACCAGTTGGAGGTTGTCGGGCAGTTGGACCTTGAGGATCTCGCCGGCGCGGCTGACGTAGGCCACCGCCTCGAGGGAACCTCCGAAGCGGCCGGTCACCTTGTAGATCCGCACCCGGCTGCGGCCGACCTTCATCCAGTCCTGGGCGGCGGTCCATTGGAGGTTGCGATCGAGCCATCCTGCCGAAAGTCCGCCGGAACCCGGACCTCCGGCCGTTCCCCCGGTGGGAAGGAACGCGGCCAAGGGGCCCAGGAGGGCACCCACCGAAGAGAGGTCCTGCGTCTGGAAACGTTGCTCCACGTGTCGTCGGCCTTCCTCCATGTCGAGGACCACCTCGCCGCTTCCCGAAGCCGCCCGAAGCGTCCAGACCCTGGGACGCTGGTCGATCCGCAACTCGAGGCCGCGCCAGTTCCGGTCGCCGCCGAAGTCGGCACCGCCCTGGATCAGGAGACGACCCAGGGCCGGGTCCGTGCCGAAGAACCGGAGAACGGCCTGGATGTGGTAGCCCTCGGACTGGTCAACGAGACCTTCGATCTCCACGGAGTCGTTGGTCTTCACCGGTTCGACCACCGAGGGAGTCCACTCGAGGGTGCCGATCGTGCGGCCGTCGCGCCGGACGTTCAGGACGCTTCGGTCGGCGGAGGTGAGCACCTTCTCCCAGACGGCCGAGAGCGGGATGGAGACCGAGGAACGGCGAGCGCCATACTCCTCCTCCCAGAGCAGGACGTTCATCACCACCCAGAAGACCGCCGAGATTCCCAGCAGCCAGCGGGAGCCCCGACGGTTCCGAGGGGCGGGCTCCGCGGCGGAGGATGTCGCTGGAACGTTCAGGGGATGCGGAGTTCCTGGCCGACCTTGAGCTTTCGGGCATCCACTCCCGGATTGGCGGCCTGCAACTGCGCCACGGTGACGCCGTTCTTCCGCGCGACCGCGGCGAGCGTCTCCCTCGGCTGGACCTTGTGGGTCTTGGAGGCGGTCTTCGCCGGTCCGGAGGACGCCGGAGACTGGGAGGGCTGGAACTGGTTGGTCATCGCGACACGGCGTTGGGCCGCGGGCGCGTTCGTCGGGAGGACCGGAGCCGTCGAAACCGGGTAGGTCCGGGGTGCGACGAACCGGTTGGTCACCGGTGGCAGACCCAGGCGAAGGTTCGCAAGGTTGAGGCGCTCGGTGAGGTTGGTGACCGTCGCCAGCAGCTCGACGCGGTCGCGCCTGTGCTGCTCCAGCTCCCCTTGGGTCTGGATCTTGCCGATCGCGTTGGCGTACCGCTCCGCCAGCTTCAGGCCGGAAGCCTGGATCAAGGGCACCACGATGGGATCGTTCGTGGCCCGGGCCATCTCCACGTAGCGGTTGAGATGGTAGTAGGCGAAGCCGTACTCGGGGATCTTGGTCGGATCGGAATAGATCAGTCCCAGTCCCAGGTGCGCATCGGCATTGCGCGGGTTCACGTCGAGCGCCCGCTGGAAGTACTCGACCGCCTTGGGGTCTTGGCCAAGTCGGTGGTAGGCTTCCGCCTGCCGGAAGTTCGCCTCCTCCTTGGGATCGGCCTTCCCGGTCACCCACGGACGCTCGTCGCAACCGGTCAGCAGGCCGGCTGCAACGACGACGGTGGCGGCGGCGAGGAGGGACTTCCAGGCAAGGCTGAGCACGGGAGGAGGCTGGGGTGGTGGGTTTGGGGCGTCAATTTGGACCGCTGGCAGCCTGGGCATCCGTCGAGAGGAGGCGGGACCATCTGCGAAGCTCCGCTGCGACCGCCTTGGGTCCCGGCGCGCCGGGGAGTTCCCGACGCGACATGGCCCTGTCGAGATCGAACAGGCCGAGGACGTCCGGGCCGAAAAGCGGCTCGATGCCCTGGAGCTCGGCCAGCGTGATGCGGTCCAGGGGACGCCCCGCCTTCTCGGCAAACCCCACCACGGCACCCACCGCATGATGGGCCTTCCGGAACGGCAGGCCTCTCAGGACCAGATAGTCGGCGAGGTCGGTGGCGAGCAACTGGGGATCCCCGGCGGCGGATCGGCAAACATCCTCCTTCACCGAGGTGTGATCCAACATCGCCGCCATCAGCCGGACGCTCGACCTCACGGTGTCCACGGAGTCGAACAGGCGCTCCTTGTCCTCCTGCATGTCCCGGTTGTAGGTCATCGGCAGCCCCTTCAGCAGCACGAGCAGGGAGACGAGGTTGCCGATCACGCGTCCGGACTTCCCACGGGTCAGCTCCGCGATGTCCGGGTTCTTCTTCTGCGGCATCAGCGAGGAGCCCGTGGTGTAGGCGTCGGCGATGCGGATGAAGTTGAACTCCGAGGTCGCCCAGAGGATGACATCCTCCGCGAGGCGGCTGAGGTGGACGGCGATCAGCGAGGCAGCTGCCGCCGACTCGATGACGAAGTCGCGGTCGGAGACCCCGTCCATGGAGTTGCGGGTGATGCGGGCCCGGCCCTGTTCGTCGACGAACCCGAGCAGCTTCGCCACCAGTTCACGGTCGAGGGGCAGGGTGCTGCCGGCGATCGCGCCGCTTCCGAGCGGGCAGACGTTGAGCCGCTGGAGGGCGTCGCCCAGGCGGCCGTGGTCGCGGTCGAACATCTCGACGTAGGCGAGGCAGTGATGGGCGAAGAAGACCGGCTGGGCGCGCTGGAGGTGTGTGTAGCCCGGGATGACCGCCTTCGGATGCCGGGCGCCGAGCCCGACCAGGGCGCGTTGCAGCGTCCGGAGTTCGTCCTGAAGTTCGAACAGCTCGTCCCGCAGCCAGAGCCGGACGTCGAGGGCGACCTGGTCGTTGCGGGAGCGGGCGGTGTGGAGCTTCGCCGCAGCCGGAACCCGGCGGGTCAGTTCCGCCTCGATGTTCATGTGCACGTCTTCCAGCTCGGGCTTCCAGCGGAAACGCCCGGACTCGATCTCAACCCCGAGGGAATCCAGCCCGGCGTGGATCTCGTCGCGTTCCTTCCGCGTCAGCACACCGATGGTTTCCAGCATCGTGGCGTGGGCCTTTGAGCCGAGTATGTCCTGTTTCCAGAGCCTCCAGTCGAAGGAGATGGACTCCGAGAAGGCGGCGACGTCGGCCGCGGGTCCCCCGGAGAATCGGCCTGAACGGGAGACCACTGCGGATTTCTTGGACTTCGTTTTCTTCATGCCTTGGGCGGGCGCAGATTCTCAGCGGCGGCCGCGAAGTCACGCGGGAACACGCGGAGCGGGTCGACACGGGAGAGCTTCGGGGCTGGCTCGGACCGCTCAGGGCGTCCAGTCTGGTCCCCGGTGAACCGCCGTCGATTCCTGTTCCTTTCCGGGGCCGCCGCCACCGTTGCGCCCCGCGTCGCGGCCGCCAAGGTCCGACAACCGACCGGCATCCGGGCCGACGTCCTGGTCGTCGGCGGTGGCGTGGGAGGAGTCGCCGCGGCCTTGGCCGCCTGCCGTGCCGGCAGACGGGTGGTGCTGACCGAGGAGACGCGGTGGCTCGGCGGGCAGTTCACTTCCCAGGGCGTGCCGCCGGACGAGCATCCCTGGATCGAGAAGGCCGGCTGCACCCGTTCCTACCGGGAGTTCCGCGATCGGGTGCGGGAGTTCGATCGCCTTCGTCCGCTGACGGCCGCCGCTGCCGCCGTGGAGTTGTCCAATCCCGGGGGAGGTTGGGTGTCCCGGCTCTGCTGCGAACCCCAACTCGCACGCGAAGCCCTCCAGTCGCTGCTCGCCCCACACATCGCCAGCGGCCGGCTCACCATGCTGCTCGGTCATCGACCGCTCTCCGTGGAACGCCTAGGCGACCGCATCGGAGCGGTCGTCTTCGAGGGGCTTTCCGGCGGCCCCCACTGGACCGTGCAGGCACCCTACGTCCTTGATGCCACCGAGCTCGGGGACCTCCTCCCCCTCGGGGGTGTCGAACATGTCATCGGTGCGGAATCCCGTCGCGAGACCGGCGAGCCCTCGGCCCCGGAATCCGCCAACCCGCTCGACCAACAGGCGATCACCTGGTGCTTCGCCTTGGAACACCATCCCGGACGCAACCACGTGGTCGACCGTCCCGCGGACTACCAAAGATGGCGGGACTACATCCCGGACCTCAACCCTCCCTGGACCGGCCCGCTTCTCCGTTGGGAACATCCGGATCCGATCACTCTCCGTCCTCGGACGCTGCCGTTCGACCCGGTCGGGGAAGGTGGCTTCCCGAACCTCTGGACCTACCGGCGCATCCGCCAGTCGTCCCGGTTCCGCGATCCCGCCGCCTTCCCTTCGGTCTGCCTCGTCAACTGGCCCCACAACGACCATTGGCTCGCGCCGCTGGTCGGTCCCGACGTCACGCCAGCCCTGCGCTTTGCGCGGATGCAGGAGGCGAAGGCGCTGAGTCGTTCGTTCCTCCACTGGTTGCAGACCGAGGCGCCGCGTCCGGACGGCGGGACCGGTTGGCCCGGACTTAGGCCGGCGCCGGGAGTGCTGGGCACCGCGGACGGCTTCGCGTTGGCCCCGTACATCCGCGAAAGCCGACGCATCCGGGCGAGATTCACGGTCCTCGAACAGCATGTCTCCACCGAGGCCCGCATCCGCGAGACGGGCGCAACCCGTGAGAAGGTCCGGTCCGCGCAGTTTCCCGACTCGGTCGGGGTCGGGGCCTACCGCATCGACCTGCATCCCTCCACCTCGGGACGCAACTACGTCGACCTTTCCTCCCTGCCGTTCCAGATCCCTCTCGGGGCGCTGATTCCGCAACGGGTGGAGAATCTGCTCGCAGCCGGGAAGAACCTCGGTGTCACCCACATCACCAACGGCTGCTACCGGCTGCATCCGGTCGAATGGAACGTCGGCGAGGCCGCCGGCGCCTTGGCCGCGTTTTGTCTCGAGAAGAAGCGGACGCCCGCCGCGGTCCACTCCAGCCCGGAGTTGCTCCGGGAGTACCAGGCCGCCCTGAGGGCACACGGCTTCGAGCTCGAATGGACGGTGCCGACCCGGCCTCTCTGATCGGCTTTCCCGACCGCGGGTTCCGAGAAATCCGGTTTGTTCAGTTCCTTCGCATCGGCTCTGCTCTCGCCCCGCCGAACATGAAGAAGCTGCTCTCCAGGAAGTCCATCCAGTCCAAGGCCCCGAAAGCCGCCGCGAAGGTCGCCGCCAAGAAGAAGGCGCCCGCTGGCAGGCCGGCAAAGAACCCGACCCGCAAGCCGGCCGGGTCCGACCGATTCGTCATCATCATGGCCGGCGGACGTGGCGAACGGTTCTGGCCCGTCAGCCGGGAGAAGACCCCGAAGCAGCTCATCCGGCTCCTGGGCGAACGTTCTTTCCTGCAACAGGCCGTGGACCGGGTCCGGGCGGTGGTCCCGCTCGAGAACATCCTGATCATCACCAACGCCGTCCAGGCGGCCGAGGTCCGGCGACAGCTTCCGGAGCTTCCCAAGGACAACGTGGTCGGCGAACCGGTTGGTCGGGACACCTGCGCCGCCGTGGCCCTCGGCGCCGCCCTGGTCGGCGCCCGTTCCACCATGGCGGTCATGGCCGTCCTCCCCGCCGATCATGTCATCCCCGACGAGAAGAAGTTCCGGCAGGTCCTTTCCGACGCCCTCGACGTCGCCTCGCGCGGCCAGGTGATCGTCACCATCGGAATCCAGCCGACCGGTCCGGAGACGGGCTACGGCTACATCCAGTCCGGTGACATCCTGCCCGTGGCTTCCGGGGCCAAGCCCCTCAAGACCGCCTTCTTCAAGGCGGAACGGTTCGTGGAGAAGCCGAACCTCGAGAAGGCGCAGGAATACCTCGCCGCCGGGAACTACCGCTGGAACGCCGGCATGTTCGTCTGGTCCTTTGTCACCATCACCAACGCCCTGGAGACCCACCAGCCCGAGTTGAACGAGGCCTGCCGCCGTTGGTTCGAGGCGGCCGGCAAGGGCGCTGCCCGGTTGGCCAAGGTCCTGGCCAAGGAGTACCCCGGGATCCGCAAGATCAGCGTGGACTTCGCGATCATGGAGAAGGCCCGCAACGTCGTCGTCGCCGACGGCTCCTTCGACTGGGACGACCTCGGGGCCTGGCCGGCACTGGCGCGGCACGTGAAGCAGGACGCCGAGGGCAATGCCGCGGTCGCCCAGCTGGTTCACGTGGACGCCGCACGCAACGTGGTTTTCGACGGCCGAACCAAGGGCCGCACGCCCATCACCCTGGTCGGGGTCAAGGACAGCATCATCGTCCTCACCGATGACGCCGCACTTGTGGCCACCAAGGCCGAGTCGCAGAAGATCAAGGACCTGGTGAAGAAGCTGGCCGTGGATCCGACTCTGGGCCGGCTGGTCTGAACGGGTCCCATCCCATTCGTGCCGAGGTCCCAACCGGCGTTCTCCAGTCGCGTCTCCGGCGCGGTTTTCCGATCAAGGGACCTTCACGAATCGCAGGCAGACCGGCGATCCCACCGACAGCAAGAGCCCGGTCGGGATCAGGCTCCCGGTCTGGGGATCGATGCGGAATTGCCGGATGTCGTGCGAGTTCTGGCCGGCGGCGAACAGGTACTTGCCGCTCGGGTCGAAGTTGAAGTTCCGGGGCGTCTTTCCACCGGTCTTGGTGATCTCGCTCAACGTCAGGCGTCCTGTTGCGACGTCCCGTTGGAACACCGCGATCGAGTCGTGTCCGCGGTTGGATCCGAAGACGAAGCGTCCGCTCGGATGAACCCTCACCTCGGCCGTCGAGGTGTCCTTCCCGTCGTGGCCCGGCGGCAAAGTCGAGACCGTTTCCACCGGTGTCATCCGGCCGGCCTTGCCGTCGTAGCTGAAGGTGGTGACGGTCGAGAGCATCTCGTTGATCACGTAGGTGTTCCGGCCGTCGGGACTGAACGCGAGGTGCCTGGGGCCGCTGCCAGGCTCGAGGATCGCGTCCTGTTGGGGCAGCGCCTTCACCAAGCCGCGCGACGGTTCGAAGGCGTAGGCCAACACGCGATCGGTTCCGAGGTCGGCCACCCAGGCGAACCGTCCGTCCGGTCCGAGGTTGACCGAGTGCGCGTGGGGTTCGCCCTGGCGCGCCTTGTTCACGCTGCTGCCACGGTGCTGGGCGAAGAAATTGTGCGGACCCACCGAGCCGTCGGCGAGGATCGGAAACGAGACGGTGCTGCCGCCACCGTAGTTCGCCACCATCAGCTGGCGACCCGCCGGATCGGTCGAAAGATGGCAAGGCCCGCCTCCCACGGTGGACTGCTGGCCCAGCTCCCGGAGCCGGCCCGAGGCGGTGTCGATCGCATATGCGGTCACATATCCGCCATCCTGACCCTTCCACTTCCCAGTTTCGTTGGCGGCGTAGAGGAACCGTCCGTTGGGGTGGATGGCGAGAAACGTGGGATTCTCGGTGCGGGCGACCAGGCCGATCGCCTCGGTGGCCCCGGTGGAATCGTCGAACCGGAAGGCGTGGATCCCCTCGCTCTTGGGACCGGTGTAGGTGCCGACGTAGAGCAGATGGCTGGCGGCAGACAAGGGCATGGCAAGAAGGGCGGAAGTGGCCAAGGCGGCCGTGAGGGAGTTCATGGCCCTAGGGAACACCGGCCGCGGAGGGAATCCAACCCCGGGTTGGGACGCGTCAGCAGCCCTACAACTGCGATGGCGAGAGACCGAGTCCGACGATGCTGCACGCCCGGATGACCGGGAGTCCGAGGGTCTCCGATGCCTTCACCACTTCGTCGGTGTCGGTGCCGGGATTGAGCCAGAGTTCGTCGCATCCACGCGCGGCCAACGCCGGCAGCACGCCCAGCAGGATCTTCGGAGGCAGGTAGACGCTCACCACATCGGGGCGACCGGGCAGGGAAGCCACATCCGGGAAAGCCACAAGACCCGCCACGGTGCCTTCGCGTGGGTTCACCGGCCAGACGGTGTAACCTTGGCGCAGATAGGCGAGAACCGCCTTGTGACCGAATTTGGAGGGGTCGGCGGAGGCTCCGAGGATCGCGGCGGTCTTCATGGGGCAAGGTGCATTGGAAACGATTCCGGCACCAGTCCGGTGCTTGGTTCCCATCGGCATTTCAGTTCAGGAAAGCCAGTCCCAAGACGAAAAAGTCGCCGCCTGTCCCGCCGGGGCTCCCTCGGGATCGACCACGTTCCAGACCGTCGCCCGATGGATGCGGAAGCGCCGGCCGTTCCGGCTGATCCTCACACCGGCATAGTCGTCGATGAACCCTTGTGCCGTGACCGCGGCCATCAGACGGGCGCGCTCCTCGCGTTCCGGGGCCTCGGCCGTGAACCGGGATGGGGTCGCGGTGAACTCCGCCCAATCCATCTGCCAGAGCCCGAGCGCGATACGGTTGCCGTACCACAACACCGGATCCGCCTCGGTTCCGTGCGCGACCACCACCTGCGGGGCGCACCATACCCGCTCGGCAAGTGAGGTCGTGTCGGTTCCCGGCAGCAGGTCCCGACCGGTCCAAAGCCGGTGGCTTCGGACCAGCCATTCCATCCGTCGTGCGATCTCGGGCGATTCCCAAGGGCTCATCGTTTGCAGGTGAGCCCAAGCCGCCGGGTTCGGTCGACCCAAAAAATCCGGTTTGCAAGATTCTCCACTCCCGGTAAAAGAAGCGTTCCGGTTGGGCGGAAATCTGGAGTTCCACCCCGCAACGGCCGGGAGAAAGACCATTTTATGTCGCAGCACAACAGCCTCCGTGCCTCGAGCAATCTGGGCGCCAAGCGAAACGTCCTGAAGCGCTTCGAGCGCATCGCCATCCTCAAGTCCCGCACCCAATGGAAAGAGGGCGATCGGGTCACCGGTCTCCGCAAGACCAAGCCTCCGGAGTAGTCCCTACTCAGCCCGGATTCCCCTCGACGCCGGCTGCCGGGCCACGATTGCCCGTCAGTCGGCTTCGCATTTACCCACCATGGCTTCCGTCCGACTCCAGAAATTCCTCGCCGACGCCGGCGTCGCCTCGCGGCGCGCTGCGGAACGGCTCATCGCGGGCGGCTCTGTGTCGGTCAACGGACGGACCGTCACCGAACTCGGAACCAAGGTGGATCCGGACCAGGACCAGGTCGTCGTCGACGGGCGGACGATCCGCTCCCGGAAGAAGCTCTATGTGGCCGTCAACAAGCCTCCCGGTTTCCTGTGTTCGCGCACCGATCCGGAAGAGCGCCGTGTGGTCGGAGAACTCCTGCCGCCGGAATGGGCCCAGCTCTACACGGTCGGGCGCCTCGACCGGGACAGCGAGGGGTTGATCTTCCTCACCAACGACGGGGACTTCTGCCTGAAGCTCACCCATCCGCGCTACGGGGTCCGAAAGTAG
>CAIYXO010000149.1 GCA_903930165.1 uncultured Verrucomicrobiota bacterium
TCCACGCAGGCCACGAACTGCTCCGGCGTCATCCGGCTGACCAGCTTCCAGACGGGCAGACCTTCCCGACGCGCCAACAGGTCCCACAACGCGTTGACGATCGCCGCCAACGCCAGGTGCACCGCGCCCTTGTCCGGCCCGATCCAGCGCAGCTGGGAATCGCCGTTCAACCGCCGCCACACCGCGCCGGATGAAGTCGCGAACTCGTCCAACTCCAACCCGACCACGAGATGTTCGTGCGCCCGGATCGCGGCACAGACGACGTCGTTTCCGCGGCCAATGGTGAAGGTGGAACCGTATCCGCTCAGTCCGGAGTCCGTGTGCAGGACCACGTAGGCCGAGGAATAGTCCGGGTCCGGATTCATCGCATCCGAGCCGTCCAGCTGCCGGGACGTCGGGAATCGGATGTCGTGGACCTCCAGTCGGGTGATGCGCATGCGAGGACGCAACGATGCCCTTCAACCCTTCAACCCTTCAACCTCGATGGGGGACTCCGTGTCGGGCCCAGGGGATTGCCCGAGCTGGCCTTCCGCCAGTGTGCGATCCTCCGTGGAATCCGTGTCCCCCTCCAAAGCGCGAGAGGACTCGCGCACTCCACGACGCTTGCGCGAAGTCTCCAACCGGTTGCTCCAGCCTTCCCCTTCAACCCTTCCACTCTTCATCCTATCACCTACCCCACCTGCCCCTCAACGCCACCAGCGCCCGCGCCCGGTGGCTGAGACGGTTCTTCACCTCCGGACCCAGCTCGCCGAAGGTCCGGTCGTATCCCTCGGGAATGAACAGCGGGTCATAGCCGAATCCTCCGGCTCCGCTCGGCGCTTCCAGCAACCGCCCCTCGCAGGTGCCGTCGAAGAACTCGGTCGCCGCCGCCATCGCCGCCGGGGATTCACCATGGAGGATGGGGGTCAACGACAGGACGCACCGGAACCGCGCGGTCCGCTTCCCGGCCGGCACTCCGGCCAGCAACCGCAACAGCTTCGCGTTGTTCTCGGCATCGGAGGAGTTCCCTTTGCGGCCGTCGTCCAAGGCCGCGAACCGCGCCGAATGCACCCCGGGCGCTCCGCCCAGGGCATCCACCTCCAGGCCCGAGTCGTCGGCCAGCACGTAGTCCGCACCCAGGTTGCAGACGTCCACCGCCAGGTACCCCGCCCAGGTCACCGCCTTGATCCCGGAATTCTCCCGGAAGGTCGCCCCCGTCTCCTCCACTTCGAGGCGGACGTTCGCGTCGCGTTGGGAGAGCACCGTCACCGATCCGCCGAGCACCTGCCGGATCTCCTCCACCTTGTGCGCGTTGCCGGTGGCGATGAAGAGCGTTGTCATGGGCCGGAGTGAACACGCCCCCCCTGTTGGGGCTCAATCCCCGACCGCGGGCGCCCGGCCCTTCCTTGACGCTCCCGGTCCCCTGCGCTTCCCTCGCGCCTTCCGTTCGAATCCTGAACCACGCACATGAGCAACATCGTTGATATCCAGGCCCGCGAGATCCTCGACTCCCGCGGCAATCCCACCGTCGAGGTCGACGTCCTCCTCGACTCCGGCGCCGTCGGCCGCGCCGCCGTTCCCTCGGGCGCCAGCACCGGCGA
>CAIYXO010000150.1 GCA_903930165.1 uncultured Verrucomicrobiota bacterium
CCGCCTGCGCCCGGGCCGCATCGCCGGTGTCGGCCGCCACCGCCAACCGCGACAGCAGGGGAACCGCGCCGGCCGGCACGTCCTCCGACTCGGCCAACTGGGCCGCGATCGCCGGCAGCAGCGCCGGCTCCGACCTCGCGCGCGCCACCAAGGATTCGAGCGCGGCTCCGGCCGGGATCCGGTGACGTCCCATCTCCTTCCCGATCCAGGCGGCCTCCTTCGCGTCGGCCGAATCCAACGCCTTCTTCAACGCCGCCCCGATCCGGGCCGTTTCGGACCATGACTCCGGCTGGTAGAACGGTCCGCGGGTATCGGGACGCGTTCCCCAGGAGTCGCCCTTCCACGGTCCCTCCACGAAATGCAGTCGACAGAGCGCCGTGATCAGCCCCGCGCGCCGGGAGGCGTCACGTTCGGTTCCGAGCCTTGCCAGCAGCGCCGTGACCACCTCGGCCGTGGGCTGCAGCTGCAGCGCCTGCAGCACCCCGGACCGGATCGCCGACGGCGTCCGAACGTTGTCCAGGGCGGCGAGACACGGCGGCACGGCCTTAAGGCCGACGAGGGCATGGACCGCCGCGTGGGACACGATCGGATCACGGTCCGCCACCAGTGGCACGATCGCATCCGCGACCGTGGTCTCGCCGAGGCTCGCCGCCGCGTTGGCCGCCTCCCGGCGGATCCGCGCGTCAGGGGATGCCAGGTAGCGGCGGAAGAGGTCCGGCGACAGCATACCGCGTGCGGCCGACTCGCCGCCGAGGATGCGCAGGACCAGGGCGGTCAACTCGGGCTCCCCGCTCATCCGCGCCAACCGCGGAAACGCCGGCGCCCCGATCTGCCCCAGTGCCCCGATCGCCACGGCACGGGCCTGCGGTCGGCTCGAAGGCGAGACCGCAAGGTCCCGCAGACCGGCCATCACCGCGTTGGCGTCGACCTCCCCGGACTGGACGCGCCTGAGCAGGGTCCGCTGCGCCTCGAGGCGCCGGCGGTGGCTGGGCGAATCCATCTGACGGACCAGCTCCGAGACCGAAAGCTTCTCGAAGGATGGCATGGGATCCGGTTGGAATCCCTTCGGAGTGACCCGGGCCACGAACCCGACGTCGCGTCCCACCCAGGTGAACGAGGCTCCCTTCCAGCTCGCGACGTAGACCGCGCTGTTGCCGTCCACATCCAGGTCGGTCACCCGCGGGGCGCGGACGAACTCCTTCTGGCCCGCTGCAAACGTGGCGCCGTTCGCGGTCAGTCCATGGTGGTAGACCCACTCGCGGCCCCAGTCCGCGGTGAAGGGCGCGTTGTTCCACGCCGCAGGGATGCCCGGCTCATCGATCCAGCAGGCGCCGCATCCCGAGCCGCCCCCGTAGTCGGCCAAGGGCTTCACGATCTCGTCGGGGAAGTTCTTGAACAGCCTCGGATAACCGTGCTGCGTGCGGCCGCTGAAATGGTGCAACCGGATGTCCCAGCCCCCGCCGTCGTTGGTGTTGTCGCGGGCGAATCCTTCCAGATCGGGCCCGACGGCCACCTCGAGGATGTTCCGGGTGCCCTCGGCCCAGGCTTCGAGGCCGGTGCCATCGGGCCGGAACCGGACCACGCCGCCCCCGCGCATCTGCAGCTTCCGCCCGTCCGTTCCGGTCGCCTCCAGGAATCCGAAGTCGCCGATCGCCGCATACAGCCAGCCGTCCACACCGATGGACAGCCCGTTCGACGCATGGTCCGCGGGACGGTCCTTGAAGGTCCAACCGATGCCGGAAACCAGCGTTTTCCTCTCGTCCGCGACCCCATCCCCATCGCGGTCGACGAACACGCTGACATCGGGCGGATGCAGCAGGTAGAGCCGGTCGTGGTCCCAGACCAGTCCGCGGGGCGAATCGATGTCCGGGATGAACGCCTTCACCTCGTCGCCCTGGCCGTCGCCGTTGGTGTCGCGCACCCGGAGCACGCGGCCCAGGTGCGGCTTGCGGTCGAGGGAACCGTTCCCGTCGCTGGAGACGAAGAGCGTGCCGTCGGTGGCG
>CAIYXO010000151.1 GCA_903930165.1 uncultured Verrucomicrobiota bacterium
GGCGAGGTAGGGCCCGACGAAGATCCGGCCGAGCGCGTCCGGGTCGTCTTGGTAGAACGGCTCGCCGTCCGCGCCAAAGTCGCCGGTCTTGAGGCAGACGTGGTAGGCGCCGGCTTCGTCGCCGGGCCGGGCTGGACGGAGGACGGGGGCGGACATCGTGGGAAGACTGCACCCGGCGGCCGTCGGACGAACAGGGGGAACCCGCGCGCCCGGTGTTGAATCGGGCTATTCCGGGGTGAAGTCGGCGTTCAGGAACCGGCGGATGAGCGGGTGCTCCGCCGCCCGGATCTCGGCTGGGGAACCGACGGCGAGGATGTGGCCGCCGTCGAGGAAGGCGATGCGGGTGGCGATGCCGAAGGCGAGGTCGCGGTCGTGCGAGACGACGATCGTGGTGGCCCCGGACATGCGGTTGGTGTGGACGATCTCGCGTCCGACGGTGAGGGCCATGATCGGGTCGAGCTCGCTGGTGGGTTCGTCGAACAGCACCAGCTGGGGCTCCACCACGAGCGCGCGGGCGATGGCCACCCGCTTCTTCATGCCGCCGGAAAGCTCGGTCGGGAACTTGAGGGCGTCCGCGTCGGTCAGGTTCACCAGCGCCAGCTTCTCCTTCACGATCCGGGCGATCTCCGCGGGCGGCTTGAGGCGGTGTTCGGCGAGGTAGAGGCCTACGTTCTCGGCGACGGTGAGCGAGTTCAGGAGGCCGCCGCTCTGGAAGACCATGGCCAGCCGGAACCGGTCGCGGACGGATTCGTCGCCGATGGGCGTGCCGTTCAGGAGGATCTCCCCGGCGTCCGCGGTCTCGAGGCCGATCAGGTGGCGCAGGAACACGGACTTGCCCGCGCCGCTGGGTCCCATGAGCACGAAGATCTCGCCAGGACGGATGTCCAGGTCGATGCCGTCGAGGATGGTCTGGGAGCCGAAGGATTTGCGGAGTCCGCGCACCTGGACGGCGACACCGGGATCCGCTGGGGCCGAAGGGGTCATGCGAGGGAGTATCAGCCGTGGTACCGGGCCAACGGGAGGAGGAGGCGGGTGACGACGTAGTCGAGCACCAGGATGAAGACGATGGAGTTCACGACCGCCTTGGTGACGCTGCGGCCGATGCCGCGAGGGCCGCCGAGCGTCTGGAGGCCCTGGTTGCAGCAGACCACCCCGATCATGACCGCGAAGAGGAACGTCTTCAGCAGGCCGTGGAGGAGGTCCTTCAGTTCCAGGGTCGACCGGAGGTTGCCGAAGAAGGTCGAGATCGGGACGCCGACGTCGTGGTTGAGGTCGGCCACGAGGGCGCCGCCGGCGCATCCGACGAGGATGGCGAACAGCACGAGGCAGGGCAGGGAGATGGCGAGTGCGAGCACCCGTGGCAGGACGAGGAAGTGGATGGGGTTGATGTTCAGGGTGCGGAGGGCGTCGATCTCCTGGTAGACCCGCATGGAACCGAGTTCCGCGGCCATGGCGGATCCGATGCGGCCTGCCAGGAGGATGGCCATCATGACCGGCCCGAGTTCCTTGGCGAGGGACTCGCCGACGAGTCCGCCGAGGAGCGAACCGAGTCCGCGTTGCGTCAGGAGGGGACCGGCCTGCAGGGCGAGCACGCCGCCGATGAACAGCGAGAGCGTGCAGGCCATGAAGAGGCTGGCATTGCCGATCTCGAAGACCTGCTCCGCCACCTTGCGGCGATGCCGCCATGCCAGCGGCAAGGCGCGCATGGTGGCGCCGAACAGCAGAAGCATTTGACCGAGTTCCCGGAACACGTCGGAGACCATCGCCGTGGACCCCTCCCGAGGGCAACGCCCAAGGTGCCGGGTGAATCTTCGGCCCGGCCCAGCCGAATCGATTCAAGAGGGATCGGCCCTCCAAGCCGCCAAGCCGCTGGGGAGCGGGGAAGAACCCACGGGTCTCCCGCATCGGAAACGAATGCCGAAGGGTGACCGCGGAATCGGTCCCGGCTACCGAGCCCGCTTCTCCGGGTCCGGGATCCGCCGGTCCGTCCCTCGGGATGTTCCAGGACTTCCCGTCTCCGGGGCGTTCCTGTTCGATGACGTCATGTCGCGCACGGGTTCCATACGTCTCTTCGCCCTGCTGTGCTCCGCCGCCGTCGTGCTGCATGCCCAGACGCCGGAGTGGATCTGGGGAGCCAACTCCCAGGACGGTGAGAAGCGTTCGTTTCTCAAGGAGTTCGTCGTGCCGGCCGGAATCGAGCGCGCCGTGCTCACCGTCGCCGCCGACAACCGCGCCCAGGTCCTGCTCGACGGAAAACCCATCGGTTCCAGCGAGTCGTGGAGCCAGCCGACCCGGCTCCGCATCCCGTCCATCGCCCCCGGGCCGCATCGTCTGGAGGTCGAGGCTGGCAATGAGGACGGCGCGGCCGGACTGCTGGTCCGGCTCGAGCTCCACGCCGCGGGCGCCCGATCGGTGATCGTCAGCGATTCCACCTGGCAGACCCGGTCCTCGAGGACCTCCTCCTGGATTCCGGCGGTGTCGATCGGCCGGCTCGGCGTGCCGCCGTGGGGAGAGGTTTCCCTGAACGCGGAGGCCACCTCGGCCGCCTCTTTGCGTGTGCCGCCGGGATTCCGCGTGGAACTCCTGCTCAGTTCCGAGGCGGGCCAAGGCTCCTGGGTTTCGATGACCGTCGACGACCGCGGACGCCTGATCGTCTCTCCCCAGGGAAGCGAGCCGCTCCTGCGGATCTCCCTGGACGCCTCGGGGCAGGTGTCCGGGATCGAGCCGATCGACGTGCCGCTGAAGGGGGCGATGGGACTGCTCTGGGATGCCGGGAGCCTTTACGCCAACGCGGCGGGCGCGCAGGGCTATGGACTGCATCGGGTGCGCGACACCGATGCCGACGGCCGTCTCGACTCCGTGGAACTGCTGCGGCGTTGGGGTGGAGACGCCGGTGAACATGGTCCCCACGGCATCGTGAAGGGCCCCGACGGAAGGCTCTACGTGGTGAACGGGAACTTCGTGGACCTGCCTTCCGACCTTTCCCAGGCATCGCCGGTCCGAAGCTACGCGGACGACCTCGCCTTGCCGCGCATGGAGGACGGCAACGGATTCGGAGCCGGCCGCAAGCCGCCGGGCGGCCATGTCGTGAGCCTCGATGCGGACGGCAAGGACGCCCACCTCTTCGCCGCCGGCGAACGCAACACCTACGACATCGCGTTCAACGGGGACGGCGAGCTTTTCGGGTTCGACTCGGACATGGAATGGGATTGGGGAACGCCCTGGTACCGGCCGACGCGGGTCCACCACATCGTCAGCGGGGCCGACCACGGCTTCCGGGAAGGTTCGGCGAAGTGGCCCGCGGAGCACGCGGACTCCCTGCCGCCGGTGGTGGAGATCGGCATCGGTTCCCCGACCGGGGTGCGGTTCGGAACGGGAGCGCGGTTCCCGGAACGGTACCGCAAGGCGCTCTTCGCGATGGATTGGAGCTACGGCCGCATCCTCGCGGTCCATCTGGCCCCCGACGGTGGCGGGTTCACCGGAACCGCCGAGGACTTCGTCCGGGGGCGCCCGCTCAACGTCGCCGACCTGGAAGTGGGACGGGACGGCGCGATGTACTTCATCACGGGCGGCCGTGGCACGCAGTCCGGGCTGTATCGGGTGACGTGGACCGGGGCGGAACCGGTGCCGGACACGGATGCCGGACCGGCCGCATCGGTCGCGGCGCGGGCGATCCGCAGGCGCATCGAGCAGGCCCATGGCAGGGTGGACTCGGCGACGGTGGATGCGAACTGGACGCTGCTGGGTTCCCCCGACCGGACGCTGCGGCATGCGATGCGCCTCGCGTTGGAGTCCCAGCCGGTGGCGGTCTGGAAGGACCGGGCGCTGGCGGAGACCAATGCGGCGGTGGGGCTCCACGCCTTGCTCGCCCTGGTGAGAATGGGGGGAGCCCCGGAGTCGACCGCGGCGCTGAAGACCCTCACGCGTTGGCCTCTCGACCAGCTCGACGAAACCCTTTTCCTGGCCAAGCTCCGTGTCATCACCGTCGCCCTCTCGCGTCATGGGATCCCGGAAGCGATGCGGCCCTTGGCCATCGAGAAGCTCGGACGCCAGCTGCCGGCGGCCTCCTGGCCCAAGAACCGCGAACTCGTCCCGCTCCTGGTGGCCCTCGGCGATCCCGGGGTGGTGGCCAAGGCCCTCGACCTGCGCGACGCGGCCGGCACCCAGGAGGAGCAGTTGCACTACA
>CAIYXO010000152.1 GCA_903930165.1 uncultured Verrucomicrobiota bacterium
CGCGAGGTACTCGTAGAACTCGGTGTACTCCTCCTCCTTCACCTCGTTCTTGGAGCGCGCCCAGATGGCCTGGACGGTGTTCACCCGCGTGCCGTTGAGCTCCAACGGGAAGGCCACGAAGTTCGAATACCGCTTGATGATCCGCTCGAGCGTCGGGCCCTTGGCGAAGTCCTTGGCGTCCTCCTTGAGGGTGAGGACGATCCGGGTGCCGGCGGCGGCCTCGGGCGCGGGTTCGAGGGTGAAGCCGGCACCCCCTTCGCTGGTCCACCGCCAGCCCTCGCCGGCCTCACGCTGGGACCTGCTGTACACGTCCACCCGCTGCGCAGCCATGAACGCCGAATAGAATCCGACGCCGAACTGGCCGATGAGCCGCGTGTCCGGCTTCTGCTGCTCGGCCAACGCCTTGAGGAAGGCCTTGGTCCCGGAATGCGCGATGGTGCCGAGGTTCTTCACCAACTCGTCCCGCGTCATGCCGATTCCCGTGTCGGAGATGGTCAGCGTGCCGGCCGCCTCGTCGGTCGTGACGGTGATCGAAGGGGATGCCTCGCCGCCCGCGACCTCGCCGCTGGTGCGGAGGAACCGGATCTTCTCGCAGGCGTCGGCCGCGTTGGAGACGAGCTCGCGCACGAACACCTCGCGGTCCGTGTAGAGCGAATGGATGACGATGCTGAGAAGCTGCTGAATCTCGGCTTGGAAGGAATGCTGTTCCGGCTGGCTCATGTTTCGACGGTTCGGATCGCGGTTTCGGATTCGTTCCCGCCTCGGCGGCCAGTAGGCCTGACCCGGGGCGGAACGGCATTTCTAGTCGCCCAACCGCGTCCGCTGTCAAGGCCCCCGGAGGTCCACAAGTGCATTGTTGCCGGTCGCGGACTCAATCCCGGCCGGAATCCGCCGATGGGACAGGTGTCGGCCCATGCCCAAACGCACGACCAACTCGACCCCGACCCGAGGATCCGAAAGGACATCCTTCCGCGGGACCGTCGCGCGTGCCTGGTTTGTCGGCTGGTTCCTGGCGATCGGCGTCCCGATGACGCTGCTCGCGGCGAAGCACTGGAGCCCACTGCCCCAACCGGGACAGAGGACCGGCGCCCGACGCGCCCCCGGTTCCGGATGGACCGCGGTCCACGTCCTGGTCGCGGAGTGCGGCTGCTCACGGCGCCTCGCCAAGCACCTCGCCCGCAGGGGACCTTCGGACTCCGTGACCGAGTCGGTCCTGCTCGTCGAACCGGATCCTGCCGTGGAGTCCTCCCTCGCCAAGTCCGGCTGGACGGTCCGTGTGGCCACCCCAGACGAAGCCGACAAAGAGCTGGGCGTCGAGGGTGGACCGTTTCTCTTCGTCTTCGGTCCAGACGGTTTGCCCGGATACGCAGGTGGCCACGGCCCCCGCCCCGGCGCCCCCGACGCCTGGCAAGACACCGACCTCATCGCCGCCGCCGTCGCCGGACGCCGGCCGTCGACCCTCCCGGTCTACGGTTGCGGGGTCTCGGATCGTTTCACGGCGACACGTCGTCTCACCACCCTCGGTTCCCGTTCCGGCTCCACACGATGAACAACCACCTCCAGGAAACCCTGCGCCGCAGCCAGCGTTTCGCGCTCCTCGTCCTAGGCGCCCACCTGCCGATCGCTATCCTCGTCGCCTGGTTCCGGGGACAGGGGATCCCATTCACTGTGGCTCTTGGTACCGCGATTCTGGCGGGTCCCGTCGGCACCTTCCTGCTCCGGCCCGGAGCCCCGGTCGTCTCCCACGCCATCGGCGCGGCCTCGATGTGCTTCAGCGGACTCCTGATCCATCTCGCGGGTGGCATGATCGAGGCCCATTTCCACGTCTTCGTGGCTCTTGCCGCCCTCACCGCCTTCGGCAACCCCTGGGTCACCGTCACCGCGGCAGCCACCATCGCGGTCCACCACGTCGCCTTCTTCTTCCTCCTCCCGCGGAGCGTGTTCAACTACGACGCCTCCTTCGGGATCGTCCTGCTGCACGCCGCCTTCGTCGTGCTCGAGACCGTGCTGTGCGTTCCCATCGCCCTGCGTTTCGGCAGGACCCTGCGGACCGAGGGGGTCATCCGCGAGCGCCTCGACGCCACCTCCGAGGCGCTCGTCGCCGGCACGGGCCAGCTCTCCGTGACTGGCCAACGCATTTCCGAAGGTGCCAGCAACCAGGCCGCGTCGCTCGAAGAGACCAGCGCGTCCCTGGAGGAGATCTCCAGCATGATCCGCCGCACGACCGACCATGTGGAGGAGGTCCGCCTCCTGACCGGCAAGACCCGGCAGGACGCCGACGAGGGCTCCCGCGAACTCGGGACGATGAAGTCGGCGATGGCCGAGCTCGAGTCCAGCGGCGCACGGATCGCCTCCATCACCAAGGCGATCGACGAGATCGCCTTCCAGACCAACATCCTCGCACTGAACGCCGCGGTGGAGGCTGCCAGGGCCGGGGAAGCCGGCGCCGGATTCGCCGTGGTCGCCGACGAGGTCCGCAACCTCGCGCAACGCAGCGCGCAGGCCGCCCGAGAGACCTCCACCACGGTCTCCCAGAACCTCGAACGCGCGAAGTCCACCACCGTGCTCGTCTCCAGGGTGACCGAACGTCTCGCGGGAATCCTGGAGAACGCCAAGGTGCTCGACGAACGCATCTCGGAGATCGCGAGGGCGGCCAAGGAGGAGGCCTCGGGCATCTCCCAGATCGCCGGAGCCGTGACCCAGATCGAGACCATCACCCAGGGCAACGCCGCTTCCGCGGAGGAGAGCGCCGCAGCCCTCCAGCAGATCCGGCGGGAGGCGGAGGTGCTCCGCCAGGCGATCGTCGAGATCCGGGGCGGATCCGATTCCGCACAGAAACCGGTGGAGTCGTCACCGGCCTGATCGAAGCTTCCGCCCCCTCACCAGACCCGCGCCCAAATCACCTTGAGGTAACGGCTCTCCGGACAGTTGGACATCACCGGGTGGTCTTCACCGGGCCCGGTCCGGTCGAGGATCTGCAGCTTCCTGCGCGTCCGTGCCGCCATGCGCACCACGATGTCGTCGAACTCCTCGACCGACAGCATCCCCGAGCACGAACAGGTCACAAGCAGACCTCCCGGACGGGTCAGCATCATGCCCAGCCCGTTCAGGTCCTCGTAGCGCTGGCGTCCCTCCGCCGCGTCCTCGTCGTCCCGGCTGTGGATCAGCTTGGGCGGATCCAGGATCACCACGTCCCACTGCAGTCCGTTGTCCCGCATCTGACGCGCGTAGCTGAAGGCGTCGCAATGGGTCCAGCTCACCCGGACCTGGTTGAGGTTCCCGTTGCGCTTGGACATGGCGATCGCCGCCTCGTCCAGATCCACGCCGGTGGCCTCGGTCGCCCCGCCCAGGAGCATGGCGGAAATGGAGAAGCCGCCCGAGTAGCAGCAGAGGTCGAGCACCCGTTGGCCCTTGGTGTACCGGGAGAGCTTCAGACGGTTGTCACGCTGGTCGCAGAAGAACCCGGTCTTGTGCCCCTCGGCGAAGTCCACCTCGTAGCGGATCCCGTGTTCCTTGATCTTCACGGCCCGCACGGGGTCGGACTTCGCCAGGTTCGACGAGATCCCCTCGTTCTTCGACACCGCATCGTCGATCTCGAACACCACCCGCTTGGTGCCCAGGAGCTCGTGCATCCGCGCGATCCAGGGGCCGATGCGCTGGAAGATCCCGAGGCTGTGGACCTGGATGCTGAGCACGTCCGCGAACTTGTCCACCACGAGCCCCCCGAGTCCGTCGGCGTCCGAATGGACCACGCGGAAGGCGTCGGTCACCGCGGGCAGTCCCAGGAAGTCGGTCCGGTGACGGATGGCCCGTTCCACCAACTCGCCCAAGAGGGTCTCGGGAACGAACTGCTCCCCGGTGTGGAAAAGGCGGAGCGGCACGCGGGAACGCGGATTCCAGAGTCCATTGCCCGCGGGCGCACCGGTCTTGTCGTACACGTTCACCCAGTCGCCCGGCTTCGCCCCGGCCGAAGCGTCACGGATCATCGCCGGGAACACCGACGGGTGCGCGGTGTGGTACTTGAGCCACACCCAGGGCGTCTGCCATCGGGAGGTGTCCAGGGCCGGCCCGGGCGCGGCGGACGGAGGCGGGCCGTCGAAGCGACGCGGACGGAACGGCGGGCCGGAAGGACCCGAGGGCCGGTACGGACGTTGGGGCGGGCGGTCGAACGCTGACATGTCGGCCTAGGGATAGGCGTTTCCGGGCCCGACGCCAAGACATGGCGCCGCCGGGGAGGCGGGACTGAGTTTGCCCAAGGAAATCCGGATCCGGCACCGGTTCAGGTTCCCACGGACTTGGGAACATATTGGACGTGTGGCTTCCCGGCGAAATGGCCATCCCGGGTCCAGAGCGTCCCTTCCACCTTCAGAGTCGTCGCATAGATGATCGCATCGGCCAGCGCCAAACCCTCCGACAGCCCAACCTGTGCCGAGTCGATTGCCAAGGAAGCATCCAGATCCAAAACGGTTCCA
>CAIYXO010000153.1 GCA_903930165.1 uncultured Verrucomicrobiota bacterium
CAGGTCTACCGAACCGGCGCGGGCGAAGGGAATCGGGTCGCTCATGTGGCGTGAGAAGGGTCCGGGAAAATCCCGGCAAATCAACCGCCCCGGATCGTCGTCGGGAGTTCCAGGGGTTTGCCCGACTCGGGATCCAACGGAACCGCCTTCAGCACGGCCGGCACCACCTCGTCGGCCGTCCTCACCGGAGTGCCCCGTTCCAGTTCCAACGCCCGCGCGGCCAACTGCAGCGCCAACAGGCGGGTCCGACGGACCACCGGATGATGACGTTGGGCGAAGTCCGCTTCCTTGCGCGCCTTCCCGGAGCCGCGAAGCAGGCCGCCGAACACGTCCACCAGTCCGAACGAGACCCGGGACCAGTTCGCCTCCGTTTCCAGCACCCGGGTCGGCGCGTCCCTGCGGGCCTCCAGCTTCTCCAGGTCCTGGGCGGCGGACCGGCAGAAGGCGGCATCAAGACTGGGAACCAGCGGACGCAGCCCCAACAGTCCCACCGATTCCAAGGTCAGCCCGTTGAGGGAATCGGAAAGGATCCCGGACCGCGACATGGCCGGTCCGAGAAGCAACAGGTCGAGCCACGCCGCGGCGACGCCGTTCGTCCTCCCCCCGAGTTCCTCGGCCCGGGCCTGGACTCCCAAGGCCGCGGCCAGGCGCTTGAAGCTCCGCTGCTCCACCGCGTGGGTTTCCACCCATCCGCGGGTCGTGGACAGGGGAACACCGGATTCCCCCCGGACATCGGCGTGGACGAGAAGCAGGCGGTCCCGGTTTGCGGCGGAAAGGCGTCGCACTTCCGTCTCCGTCATCGTGGAGACGTCGCCGCCCGGAACCTCCACCGTCCCAGCCGCGGCCAACAGGCGTGGATAGACGTTGTCGGCGGGCAACGGCGGCAGCTGCGGACCGCGTCGGGAAACCAGGTCGGCAATGCGGACGCAGGCCAGCAGGAGCGCCAGGACGACCACCCATCGGGAGAACCACTTCCACATGATGTGCCGAGTGAGAACGAATGCCGAACCGGCAGCAACCGCCGGATCGGACCCCTCGGGGACACCCCACAACCAAACACTTCTGGCCGTGAGTTCCCTCCTCGATCCCAGGGACTGAACCAAAGCAGGGCGAAGCTCCGGTCCGGCATCGATTCCATGCCCTCGGACGGGCCGTGGACTCAGGTGGCCGACGGGGGGACCGCGGGCAGCAATGGCCGGAGCCGGGCCGTGGTCTGTTCCCGGTCCAGGAGGCTGCCGGCGACGTCCATGGTGAGCTGCTCCCAGGCTGGGCCGTCCGCCTCGGGTTCAACACCATTGAGCCGAAGGAAGACCAGACAGGCTCCCAGGGCGGCCCTCTTGTTTCCATCGATGAACGGATGGTTTCGGCAGATGTAGAACAGGTACGCCGCCGCGATTTCGGTCAAGTCCGCGTAGGGCGACCGGCCACCGTAGGTTGCCCGCGGGGCCGCCACGGCGGATTCCAAAAGGGCCGGCTCGCGCAATCCATCGGACCCTCCGAAGTTGGCGATGGCCGCGGCGTGGATCTCCCGAACGAACTCCACCGTCAGATGAAAGCCGTTCCCGGGACCGGTCCTCATGCGAGCTTCTTCATGGTCCGGGCGTAGTCCTTCATCGTGGACTGGATGACTCGGGTCACCTCTTCACGCGGAGGACAAGGCCGTATGGGCGTGAGGGTGAGAGTGCCCCCATCATGCACTTCCACGTTGAGCTCGTCGCCAACCTTCAAGTGGGCCAACTCCATCAAGGCGGAGTCGAAGATGATGCCCTGCGAATTGCCGACCTTGGTAACCATCTTGATCATTCTGTAATACTATGTTTTACAATTGCTTCGTCAAGCCTACCGGAGATCGCCACCGGTTGATCTGGGCGTCCCGCCCCCGCATCCCGGCGTTGGCCGACGTTCAGGACGCCCGGGGAATCCCGGCAAGGATCACCTCGACCGCGCGGACCAGTCCGTTGACCCGGACTTCCATCGGCCAGTCGGAGGGGGCTTCGAGGGTGTATCCGAGGCGCGTCTTGTTCTGGAGGATCCAGAAGGCCTCGGGCCACTCCGGCCGGGACGCCGGGTCCAATGGCGGCCGGAGGATCCCAGGCAAGGCCGACTCGCGGCCGTCGACGATGGCGCCCGTGTCGACGGGACAAACCTCGCGAACGGCCTCGATCACCGCCTCGGAAGCGGTGGGAAGCCCGTCCGGATTCACCTCGTAGAGGTAGAAGCCGTGGGATTCCCAATCCTCGTGCAGGCACAAATGGAGGTCGAACCGCGGCTGCCGTTCCAACCAGGCGATGTGGGCCCGGACCTCGGGGGTACGGCGATGGAGGTAGTCCCGGTTCTGGTCCACGCCCGCGGCGTTCTCGCGGGTGGTTCGGGCGCAGCCGGTTGGGTTGAGGCAGGGACAGATCCAGAGTTCGGCACCGAGCGGCCAGGCATCCCGTCGGAGCAGTTCGGCCAAGGCCAGCAACGCGGCAGGTTCGTCGCCGTGGATTCCGGCGGAGAGATACAACCGGGGACCGCCGCCGCCGACCCGCTTGAGGAACACCAACTCGATGCCGTCGGCGTCGACCACCTCCTCCACGAATCCGCACCGCGCGGCGTCGCGGCACATCCCGGCCACGACCGCGGCGCTGTCGATACGGTCGCCATGATACCCGTCCAGGTTTCGTCCGAGCCGTTGCACACACCCAGTGTCCGGAGTCCGGATCCACAGGCAACAGGAAGCCTCCGGCCCCGGACCGGCGCTTGATGCCCAGCCCCGCGGTTCCTAGTCTCGACCCGTGATCTCCCTTCGCCGCCTGGCTGTCGCCGCATGGATGCTCGTGCTCCCGTCGTGGGCCGCGGACCCGTTGACCATCGCCGTCATCCCCAAGGGCACCACCCACGAGTTCTGGAAGTCGATCCATGCCGGGGCGGTGAAGGCGCAGCGGGAACTCGAGGCGGAGGGGACCCCGGTGAAACTGTATTGGAAGGGCCCGCTGCGGGAGGACGACCGCGACCAGCAGATCCAGGTGGTGGAGAATTTCACCACCCGCGGCGTGAGCGGCATCGTGTTGGCGCCGTTGGACGCGCAGGCGTTGATCGCGCCGGTGCGGGCGGCCAAGAAGGCGGGCATCCCCACCGTGGTCATCGACTCGGCATTGAACTCGGACGTCCCGGCGGCCTCGGTGATGACCGACAACTTCAAGGGCGGCCAGATGGCGGCCGACCATCTCGCGGGGCTCCTGAGCGGCCGGGGCAAGATCCTCATGCTGCGCTACCAGGTCGGCAGCGCGAGCACCGAAGCCCGCGAGGCCGGCTTCCTCGACGCGTTGAAGAAGCACCCCGGACTCGAATTGGTCTCCGCGGACCAGTACGCCGGAACGACCCGGGAAACCGCGTACCAGGCCGCGCAGAACCTGATGAACCGCTATGGCAAGGACCTCAGCGGCGTGTTCTGCCCGTGCGAACCGATCACGATCACCCTGACCAAGGCCCTCCGTGAGATCGGCCAGGGCGGCGGTCGCGTGAAGGTGGTGGGCTTCGACGCCGGCACGCAGTCGGTGGCCGACCTCAAGTCCGGCGACGTCCAGGCCCTGGTGGTCCAGAACCCGATGCGCATGGGCTACCTCGGCGTGAAGACCGTGGTCGCCCGCATCCGCAACCAACCGGTGGAAGCCAAGGTCGACACCGGCATCACGCTGGTCACCGCCGCCAACCAGAACGATCCGGAAGTCCGGGAACTCCTTCATCCGCCGTTGTCTAAGTTCCTCGGCGAATGAGCCGGACGACCGGTCCGAACTGGAGGCAATGCCTGTCGAAACTCCCAGGAACCCGATGACACCCCGGCTGGAACTCACGGACGTCGCAAAGTCCTTCGGCGCGACCCGAGCTTTGCGCGGCGTCACGCTCACCGTGGCCCCCGGGGAGGCGCACGCCCTGATCGGGGAGAACGGAGCCGGCAAGAGCACGCTGCTCAAGATCCTGGGCGGCGTCCACGAGGCCGACCAGGGCACGATCCTGTTCGAGGGCCTTCCCTATTCCCCGGGGGACCCGCACGGGGCCCGACATGCGGGCGTGGCGATGATCCACCAGGAACTCTGCCTCGCCGGCCACCTGACCGTGGCCGAGAACATCACGCTCGGCGAGGAGCCGGGACGGTTCGGATGGGTGGACCGGGAACGCCAGCGGTCGAAGGCGCGCGAGGCGCTGCGTCTGCTCGGGGCGGATTCCATCCCTCTCGACCTGCCCGCGGGGCAGCTGCCGATCGCCCAGCAGCAACTCGTCGAGATCGCCCGGGCCCTCCTCGTCCAGCCGCGGCTGCTGATCCTGGACGAACCCACCTCCAGCC
>CAIYXO010000154.1 GCA_903930165.1 uncultured Verrucomicrobiota bacterium
CATCGAGGCCGGCGGCGAGGGCATTTTCCCCGAGAAGCATGCCGCCCGCTTCCAGGGCGGCTCGCTCGGCGTCCTCCAGGGCACGCGCAGCTACATCCTCCAGGACGAGTTCGGCCAGATCCAGTCGACCCACTCCGTCAGCGCCGGTCTCGACTACGCCGCCGTCGGCCCCGAACACGCCTGGCTCCGCGACGAGAAACGCGCCGAGTACGGCTACGCCACCGACACCGAGGCTCTCGACGCCTTCCAGCGCCTCGCCCGCCTCGAGGGCATCATCCCCGCCCTCGAAAGCGCCCACGCCGTCGCCGGCGCCATCCGCGTCGCCCCGACGATGCCCAAGGACTCCCTCATCATCGTCAACCTCTCCGGTCGCGGGGACAAGGACGTCATGCAGGCCGCCCAGAAGATCGGCCTGCAGATGCCGACCTGATCCGTTTCCCGGAGCCCACCTGCAGATGAATCGCTGGCTGCGCCGCATCGGGACCGTCCTCGCGGGGATCGGTGCCGTGGCCGCGGCCGGCTGGCTGTACCTCCACCGGGCGGTCCATCCCGGCTCGCTCGAACACCCACGGGGCTTCCCCACGGCGCGTCTGCCGATCCTCGCCGCCGCCGTCCGGGCGATGCCGGTGATCGACATGCGTCCCCCGCTGCCGGACGGCGTCGTGGAGCAGACCAACGTCGTCTACGGCACGGGCGGCGGCCGTCCCCTGCACCTCGACCTCTGCTCCCCGGCGAAGATCGATCGCCCCGCACCCGCCGTGCTCTTCATCCACGGCGGCGCCTGGCGGACCGGCAAACGCCAGGATTACCGGGTCTACACCACCCATTTCGCGAAGCTCGGCTACGTCACCGCCACGGCGTCCTACCGGCTCTTCCGCGAGGCTCCCTATCCCGCCGCGGTCCAGGACGTGAAATGCGCCGTGCGCTGGCTGCGTGCGAACGCAGCCCGACTCCACATCGACCCGGAACGCATCGCGGTCGCCGGCGGATCGGCTGGAGGACACCTCTCGATGCTGGTCGGCTACGCCCCGGGACTGCACGAAGGCGACGGAGGCCATGCCGGGGTCTCCAGCAAGGTGTCCGCGGTCGTGGACATCTACGGCCCCGCCGACCTGACCACGCCGGTGGGACGCAAGGCCGCCGTGGTGCAGGACTTCCTCGGCGGCAAGTCCTACGACGAAGCCCCCGCGTTGTGGCACGAGGCCTCCCCGCTCACCCACCTGCGCGCCGGTGCGCCGCCGACCCTCATCCTCCACGGCACCCTCGACGACGTGGTGCCCATCGGGCAGTCGGACCTCCTTGCGGCACGGCTCAAGGAACTCGGAGTGCCCGCGGAATACGAGCGCATCGACGGCTGGCCGCACGTGATGGATGCCAGCCTGCCCGTGAACGAATACTTCAAGGCCCGCATCGCCCGCTTCCTCGAAGACCGCCTCCGTCGCTGAACCGCAAAGCGGATTTCTTCGAGGGGCCAAGGCCGCCACGCCCGGGGAAGCCGTACGGTTTCCTCGGAGAACGCCGCGCCCCGGCGCAACTTTCCATGTCGGATTCCGAAGCGGACCGGCAGGTTTCCTGAAATCGTTCGGAGAATCCGAATTCCAAGGCCATGCAGGACGGCACGATCCCAGACGGACAGTTGCTCGAAGCGCACGTCCACCGACGCGACGAGGACGCCTTCGCACAACTCGTCCGGCGTCATGTGAACCTGGTGTTCGGCACCGCCTTCCGGATCCTCGGCGACCGGTCCGCAGCCGAGGAGGTCGCCCAGAACGTCTTCGTCACCCTCGCCCGCAAGGCCGCCTCCATCCGGGCTGGCGAAGGACTCGCCGGATGGCTCCACCGCGCCGCCGTCCTCGAGGCCCGGATGCGGCAGCGCACCGACCTGCGCCGCCGGAACCGCGAGGAGGCCACCGCCCGGCTCGGCACCACCATGGACACCACGGAACCGACCGATCCGCTGCCATTCGGGATCCTCGACGACGCCCTGCTCGAACTCCCCGAGAAGGACCGGCAGGCCCTCTTCCTCCGCTACTTCGAGCGCCGTCCGTTCCGGGAAATCGGGCGGAGCCTGGGGATGGGCGAGGATGCCGCCCAGAAGCGCGCCAGCCGCGCGCTCGAGGCCCTTGCCGCGGTGCTGCGACGCCGCGGGGCCGCCACCGCCACGGCGGCGCTGGCCGCCCGGACCCTCGAGGCCGCCGCGCTCACCGGCGCCCCGGTCCACCTCGCCTCCACGATCGCGGCCGCGACGGTCGGCGTCTCCTCGTCCGCCCTCGGGATCCTCTTGGCCAAGCTCATGGCCTACTCCAAGACCCAGACCACCGTCGCCTGCCTGCTCCTGGCGTCCGCCCCGGTCGGATACCAGTGGCACGTCGCCGCCGGACTGCGTCGGGCCGAGGCCGAGGCGGCCCGGCGCCTCGTCGTCACCACCGAGGCGCTTCGCCTCGCCGAGAAGGACGAGCTCATCACCCGCAGGCGTCTGGGCGCGCTGTCGGAACGTCTCGCGGAAACACGCTCCCAGATCCGGCGCGCCGCCGACACGCTCGCGACCGCCGCCGCGGCCCCGGACGCCTCGTTGTACCTCTGGTCCGACACGGCGACGCATGTCCGCGTGCCGAAGTCGGTCGCGCCGTCGCTCCGACTTTCCGGCAGCGTCCAGGTTCCGGCACTGCCCGGGGGCGTCCCCTACCGGCGTTCCATCGAGCCTGTGGGCGCGGACGGTTCCCTCGCGGAACCACTCGCAGAGGCCCTTGGAGTGACACCTTCGGAAGACGTGGAAATCCGTCGGGCCTTCGGCCGGACCCAGGCGGTCCTGCGCGAAAAGATGCACGGGGCCGCCTATCTCACCAACCGGGCTCCCGCCCAGTTCCGCACGGAGGGCAAACCCTCCCTGACGCTGGTCACTCCGGCGCTGCCGGACGTGGGTGTCTCACTCGGCGAACAGCTCCGGTCGGACCTGGACAGGATCCTGGGGGCGGAACGCGCCGAACTCGTCTGGCAACAGGCCGCGGAGACCTTCGACAAGGAGTTCTTCTGGTTCGGCAGGGGCGAACGTCTACAGACCGCTGTGTCCGACGGCCCCGGTCACCTGACGCTGTGGACCGCCTCGCGGGATCCGGGCGGGGAGATCACGGCCTACACCAGCGTCGGTGGCCGCCTTGGGATCGAAATCTTCCCCGCCCCCCTCCGGCCGACGGTCGCAGGATGGCTGGCCAACTCCCAAGCCCAACGCCAATGAACCCCTTCCTCGTCATCCTCGGC
>CAIYXO010000155.1 GCA_903930165.1 uncultured Verrucomicrobiota bacterium
CAACACCGCTGTCGGCGTGCGGGCGATCCCGCAGGACTACCTCAACGTCGCCCGCGTCCTGAAGCTTTCGCGCACCAAGACCCTCTTCAAGATCATGATCCCGGCGACGCTCCCGTACATGTTCACGGGCTATCGCCTCAGCCTCGGCATCGCCTGGCTCGTCATCGTCGCCGTCGAGATGCTCACCGGCCGCATCGGCATCGGGAACTTCCTCTGGAACGAGTACAACAACGGCCTCTACACGAGCATCATCCTCAGCATCCTCACCATCGGCGTCGTCGGCTTCCTGCTCGACCGCGCGATGAGCCTCCTCGAGCAGCGCTTCAAGTCCATCTGAGGGCGTCGGAACCTCACGCAAAGCCGCGAAGGCGCAAAGGGATCCACTCATGTCCAACTCGTCAACCACCCGCATCCGGAAGTCCGCAGACCACCCGTCGTACACCTTCCCTGAAGGTCGGGGCGCCGAAATTCACCAGCAGTCCCAGATGGTAGCCGCCGAGGCGCAGGTAGGTGAGGAGCTGCTTTCCATGGATGGGTGCCAGGACCTCCACCGACTTCAGTTCCACGACGACCCGGTCCTCGACCAAAAGGTCCATCCGGAATCCTTCCGCGAGAGGCGTCCCCCGATATCGGACCTCCACCGGCACCTGCCGTGCCACCCGAAGTCCCCGGGATCCCAGTTCGGCCGCCAAGGCCGCCTCGTAAACGCCCTCAAGCAGACCGGGCCCCAATTCCAGATGCACTCGGTAGGCGGCGTCCACCACCTGCTTCGCCAGTTTGTTCTCCATATCGAGGACTACGTCGTCAAGGCCACCGTCTTTTCGGCGCTTCCTTCGCGTCTTGGCGTCTTGGCGTGAGACCCGAATCGGAATCCCGGAATCAGGAATAACATGCCCTTCCTCCAGCTCTCCGGCGTCTCCAAGTCCTTCGGCCCGGCCGAGGCCAGGATCGACGTCCTCCACGACATCAACCTCTCGCTCGAACGCGGCGAGATCCTCGCCGTCGTCGGGTACAGCGGCTCGGGCAAGACGACCCTGCTCTCCCTCGTGGCCGGCCTGCTCCAGCCGGACCGGGGATCGGTGACGCTCGACGGGCGCCCCGTCACCGGTCCCGGCCCCGACCGCGGGGTGGTCTTCCAGAACTACAGCCTGCTCCCTTGGCTCACGGTGTCCGAGAACATCGCCCTCGGCGTCGACCAGGTGTTCACCGACCGCGACGCGGCCTGGCGCCGGCAACAGGTCGGCCGCCACGTCGAGATGGTCGGCCTCTCCCACGCCGCCCAGCGGCGGCCCGCCGAGCTTTCCGGCGGCATGCGCCAACGGGTCAGCCTCGCCCGTGCCCTCGCCATGGATCCGCAGGTGCTCCTGCTCGACGAGCCCCTCGGCGCCCTCGACGCCCTCACCCGCGCCACGCTCCAGGACGAGATCGGCCGGCTGTGCCGGGAGTCCGGCAAGACCGCCCTGCTCATCACCAACGACCCCGACGAGGGGATCTACCTCGGCGACCGGATCATCCCCCTTGGGGCCGGCCCCAGCGCCACGCTCGGCCCATCGTTCACCGTGGACCTCGCCCGTCCCCGCGACCGCCGCGCCATGAACCACGACCCGCGCTTCCGCGAGATCCGCAACGGCGTCGTCCAATGGATGCTCGGACCCGGCGCGCGCCAATCGGTCACCGTCTCCCGCAAGCTGACCCTTCCCGACATCGAACCCGAGGACCTCGACCTCCCACGCCCGCGTTTCGGCGGGCGCAGCCGCCCGGTCCGGCGCGGTGAACAGCGCCGCGAGACCGTCCAACTTCCCTGATCCACGACTCCCCCTTTCCGGCCCATGAGCCACTACGTCGAACTCTCCAACCTCACCAAGTCCTACCCGACTCCGAAGGGCTCGGCGGTCATCGTCCGCGACTTCAACCTCAACATCCGCAAGGGCGAGTTCGTCTCGCTCATCGGCCACTCCGGCTGCGGCAAGTCCACCGTCCTCTCCATGCTGGCCGGCCTCAACCCGCTCACGGCCGGCGGCATCATCCTCGCCGGCAAGGAGCTCGTCGGCCCCGGTCCCGACCGCGGAGTCGTCTTCCAGTCGCCCAACCTCCTCCCCTGGCTCACCGCCTTCGAGAACGTCCTCCTCGGCGTGGACCAGGTCTTCCACACCGCCTCGCGGGAGGAGCGCCGCGACATCGCCGAGTACTACCTCACGGTGGTCGGTCTCGGCGAATCGATGCACCGGCGTCCGGCCGAGCTCTCCCAGGGCATGCGACAACGCGTCGGAATCGCCCGCGCCTTCGCCCTCTCGCCCAAGATGCTCCTGCTCGACGAGCCGTTCGGGATGCTCGATTCCCTCACACGGTTCGAGCTCCAGGCAGTCCTGATGGACCTCTGGGCCCGCAACAACATCACGGCCCTCATGGTCACCAACGACGTCGACGAGGCCCTCTACCTCAGCGACCGGATCGTGATGATGACCAACGGTCCCGAGGCGTTCGTCGGCGAGATCCTCGAGATCCCTTGGGAACGCCCCCGCGACCGCCGGACCGTGCTGGAGCATCCGGACTACTACCGGCTCCGCGAACACCTCATCGGCTTCCTCAACGTCCGCGCCTACACCCTCAAGGGCCTGACGCCGCCCCACGGCGACTCCGGTCACGGCCCCGCGGATCCCGCTCCAAAGGGCGCCGCTCCTTCCCCGTCCGCGGCAGCTCCCAGCCAACTCGAGGCGCTCGCCGCCTGACGCCCGTTTCCCGAAACCAGCAACCCGACTCCAGACCCCCCCCCCGCAACCCATGCCATCCCATCGACTCCCAGGCCTCGTCGCCCCGCTGCTCCTCGCCGTCGCCGTCCAGTCCGCCCTCGGCAACGACTGGACCGACATCAGCCTGTCCTCGCCGTTGCCGCCGACCCCCGGCTTCCTCAACGAGTGGCTGCGCAAGGACGACCCGTACATGAACTCCTGGAACGTCGGCGTCCTGTACTGGGGACGCTACGAATCCAAGCAGAACGGAGGCTTCGTCGGCCCGGGCTCCCTTGCCGACTTCCGGCGGGACGTCGACAACGACAACAGCTACTACATCCAGCGGGTCGTTCCCCGGATCGGATACACGGCCAAGTGGTTCGAGGTCTTCGTCCAGGGCCGCGGCAGCTCCGCCACCGGCGACGACCGTTCCTCCACCGCGAACGGCGCGGTCAACGTGAACACCGCCGGCGTGGTCACCTCCTCCGGCCCCACCGGACGCGGCTCCAGCCCGGAGTCCGACGGTCCCATCGACCTCAACCAGGCCTATGTCTTCATCGGCAACCACAAGGAGTTCCCCGTCTCCCTCAAGCTGGGCCGCCAGGAACTGGCTCTTGGCGAGCAGCGCATCGTCGGCCCGCTTCTCTGGAACAACATCGGACGCCAGTGGGACGCCGCGAAGGTGCGCTGGCAGAACCGCTGGTTCGCCACCGAGGCGTGG
Organism: uncultured Verrucomicrobiota bacterium; assembly: GCA_903930165.1. Taxonomy (GTDB): domain Bacteria; phylum Verrucomicrobiota; class Verrucomicrobiia; order Limisphaerales; family UBA9464; genus SXXZ01. The sequence continues at coordinate 3,451 of CAIYXO010000155.1, forward strand.
AGCTCGCTGGTCGTCATGCCCGACGACAACGCCTTCAACAAGCCGAACAACAAGGAGGCGTTCTCCGGGCTCCAGGTCACCACGAAGCAGCTCCCGAAGCTGTGGAGCGAGTTCTACCTGCTGGCCCGCAACGTGGACCGCGGCGCCAACTCCGGGACGCGCAACAGCACGCCGCCGCCGTTCCGTCCGCCCGAGGCCCAGGACGTCTACACCGTGGGAACCTACCTCCGGAACTCCACCAACGACTGGCAGAACGTGGACTTCGGCGTCCAGGCCTACTACCAGTTCGGCAACTTCGCCGACTTCCGCGAGGCCGGCGGCAACGGTCCTCGCCGCGACCACAGCGCCTGGGCCGTGATCGGATCCGGCGGCTACACGTGGAAGGAGTCCGCCCTCACCCCGTACCTCGGGGCCGAGTACTCCTACGCCAGCGGCGACAGCGATCCCACCGACGGCGACCACAACACGTTCGTCCACCTCTATCCCACCGGGCACCTGTTCTACGGGTTCGCGGATTTCGCCTCCCTGCAGAACCTCCACAACATCCGTCTCCGGAGCGCGATCAACCCCACCGCGCGCCTCAAGCTGATGCTCGAGGGCCACTTCAAGTGGCTCGATTCGGTGAACGACAACTTCTACAACGTGGCCGGTCTGCCCCGCGGCGGGGTCGTGTACCAGGGTGCCGCGGCCCGCGGCACCGGGTACGGCATCAACCCCGACGCCGGCTCCTTCGTCGGCACCGAGATCGACCTCGTCGCCCAGTGGCGGATGAACAAGTTCACCACGATCGAGGCCGCCTACTGCCACTTCTTCCGCGGCGACTACATCAAGGACTCCCTCGCGAAGTCCGGATCCCAGGACGCCGACTACGTCTACGCGCAGGTCCAGATCCAGTTCTAGTCCCGTCACCCGACGCCAGACGCCCGCCACCCAGCCCATGTCCACCCCCACCGAAACCGCACCGGGCGCCTTCGATCCGATCCAGCGGGAATACCTCGCCGGGTTGTTCGCGGGGATCGCCCAGCGCGGGATCCATCCCTACGTGGGGGCCATGGAGGGCACGGGGCTGCTGACCTCCGACCCCGCCGTGGGTG
>CAIYXO010000156.1 GCA_903930165.1 uncultured Verrucomicrobiota bacterium
AGCGCGCTCTCGCTGAGCCGACCGGACCGGCCGTCCACGGCCACGAGGATGTCCCCCTTGCGGAAGCCGGCCTTCTTCGCCGCGGCGTGTTCGCCGTATTCCCCAGCGTGCTTCACCCGGAGCGCGAGCCCGTTGGCGGCGATTCCCCGGGCGACACGCTCGGATTCCGCAAGTTCCTCCAGCTGGAGCCCGCCCAACGCCTTCGCGCGAAGTCCCCAGGTGCCAACGCGGCGGGAGATGTCCGTGCCCTCGCGCCAGCCGGGCGCCAGAGCCAGGCGAAGGGACTTGGACGTGGAGCCCCGGCGCACGCCGACGGGGATCTCGCCGGTGGCGGGCGACCGATGCAGGACCCAGCTAACGTCGGCGACGGAGACCAGCGGTTGGCCGGCGAAGGACTCCACGCGGTCGCCGACCACGAATCCGCCCAGTTCGGCGGCGGAACCCGGTTCGACCTTCTCGACCAGGCCGGGTTCATCCGGGGCGAACGCAAGACCGAGCGTCTCCGGGGCGGGCCAGGGATAGATGAGTTCCGGGGTGAGCTTCTCCTGACGCTTCCGATGCAGGTCGCGGAAGGCATCCCCGATCTGGTGGCAGTGGACGCAGCTGGCGACGACCTTGTTGGTCCAGTCCAAGGCCGGGGTGTAACGCCCCTGGAGACCGGGAATCTGAACCGGGGAACGGTAGGGCGTCGGACCGCCCTGCTTCCCGGCGAGGGACTCCTTGTTGGCCGGATAGCCGCCGTGCAGTTCGAGCACCCGTTCCATGGCCCTCCGGTATCCGACGGTGGAGCGGTCGAGCGGATCCTTCTGATGACGCCAAGAGCCGTAGCGGCCGTAGACCGTGCCGTCGGCGTTGAAGAACAGCGTCGAGAAGGAGAGGTCGTAGTCGAACTGGAAACGGGCGAGGTCGAGGTCGTTGGCGTTGATGAGCCGCACGCACACGAACCGGTCCAGCAACGGGGTCAGCTCCCCCTCGCGGTCCAGCACGCGGGCATCGATGCCGGCGCAGGCGAGACAGGGCACGCAGCGCAACACCACGAGCAGCGGCTTGCCGGTGCGGGCGGCCTCCTCGAAGCCCTTCCGCCAGTCGTTGTAGATCCAGCGGGCGTCGTCCTTCATGGCCGCCCGGTCGCCACGGACCGCACCCTCACGGTCCTTCACCGTCTCGGCCCGTCCGACCCAGCCGGCGGCCAGGGCAAGGCCCAGGACCAGGAGCCGCACATCGGGGAATCGCATGCGGTCAAGCTGCGCACTCCGGCGGGAACTGGCAATCCGGCTGAACGGCCCCACAGGCCGAAACAACCTGGGATTCGGGCAGGTCCGACGGCGTGCGTGCGGACCCTGCCCCGTGTCCGGGCAACTACTTCTTCTTGCCGGAACTCGCCTGCTTCGCGGCCGCCTGGGCCTTCTTCTTCTGGTCGGCGGTGCTGGCCTTGGCCTGTTTCTGGCCGGTCTTCTTCTGGTTGTCTTTCGGGGAACGGTCGCCCATGGGATGGTTGGATTCGGAGTTTGGCTGCGTCTGCGGGATCGGGGTTTCCCCGCAAGGAAGCCCACCCTGCACCCTGAAATCGTCCTGTGTCACGAAACACCCACCTCGCTCCCCTACAATCCTCGCCGGGTCGGGATGGGTCCGGGACCACAATTCCATGGTCAGGACCGGGCCCGCCGGGTCATCTTCCCGACCTGTCGGAGTGTGTCGGACCCAAGCAACACGCCTCCCCGGTCGGGGAAGCCTCGCGCCGCGTTCCCTCGTTCCTCCCACTTCATCCCATGGCCAACATCCATTTCATCGGCGGCGAAAAAGGCGGGGTCGGCAAATCCGTGGTCGCACGGGTGGTCGCACAGTACTGCATCGACCGGAACCTCCCCTTCATCGGCTTCGACACCGACCGTTCCCACGGTTCCCTGCTCCGGTTCTACACGCCGTTCGCCTCGCCGGTGGTGGTGGACCGCTACGAGAGCCTCGACCTGATCATCGAGTCGGCGATCGCGAATCCGGAGAAACGCATCCTCGTGGACCTCGCCGCCCAGACGCACGACGCCCTGGTGCGTTGGATGGACGAGTCCGGGGTGTTGGAGATGGCCGAGGAAGGCGGCTACTCCGTGACCTACTGGCACGTGATGGACTCCGGAAAGGACTCGGTCGACCTCCTGCGCCGACGCCTGGAGACCTTCGGACCTCGGGTGCGCCACGTGCTGGTGTTGAACCAGCTGCGCGGGGAGAACTTCGACCTGCTGGAACAGTCCGGACTCAAGGAGCCCGCCCTGGCGCTCGGGGCGAAGATCATCCCGCTCAAGCGGCTGCACGAGACCGTCATCAACAAGATCGACGCCGGGAACACCAACTTCTGGGCCGCACGCAACCGCAGCGAAAACGACCCCAACGGCCTTGGGATCCTTGAGCGCCAGCGGGTGAAGATGTGGTTGAACCACGCCTACGAGCAGATCGACACCCTCGGGGTTTGACGCGGGAAAGGACCTCGGGATCCGACGTCGGAGGACGGACGTCAGGATGGGGCTCCCGAACCCACGTCCAATCCCGATCTTGCCCTGAATCCTCAGGGGATTGGGTGGGCGTCTGGACTGGGCAGGTGGACCGGTTCAGGACCTCGGGCCGTGCCCTGTAGGCGGCCGGCGCCGGCGCCCCCCTTGGATCGCTGGCCTCAGAGATCGTGCGTGACCTTGGGCGGAAACGCGGCGCGCAGTGCGTTCAGGACGGCCAGCACGTCGATGACCTCCTGGGTGATGGCGCCCGCCACCGGAGTCAGATGTCCCGTCGCGGCGAAGAGCATTCCGATGATGCTCAACGCCATGCCACCGATCGCGCTCTGGAGGGCGATGATCCGCATCCGCCGGCTGATGTGCATGAACTCGTCCACCTTCGTCAGGGAGTTGTCCATGATCACCACTCCGGCGGCCTCCGCGGTGACGTCGCTGTTCAGGCCAATGGCCATCCCGACGGTGGCCGCCATCATGGCCGGCGCGTCGTTGATGCCGTCGCCGACATAGAGCGTCTTGGCCTTCGCCGTTTCGGCGCGCACCAGGGCGAGCTTCTGTTCCGGACTCTGTTGGGCGTGGATCTCGGTGATGCCGACCTGTTCGGCCAGGTACTGGACTTCGGATTCACGGTCGCCGGACACGATCATCACCCGTGCGAAACGGTGTTTGGGACCGAGGTGCCCCACGAAGGAGCGGCTCTCCGCACGCGGAGCATCGCGGAAACGAAGGGCCGCCGCGTAACGTTGGTCGATGACCACGACGCATTCCAAACCGCCGGCCAGAGGGGGAAGGTTTTCAGCCCCGGAGATGCCCTGGGCCAGCAGCTGGTTTCGACTGGTGATCCTCAGGGAACGGCCGGAGACGGTGCCGCGAAGCCCCTGGCCCGGTTGCTCGCCCACCTCGGTCGCCTCCGGTGGCTGGATCCCGGCCACCTTGGCCGCCGCAAGGATCGCGCGCGCCAACGGATGCTTCGAATAGCGCTCCAGGCTTGCCACGAGAGTCAGCACCTCCTTCGCCTCGAACCCGGGTGCAGTCAGCTGTTCGGTCAATGTCGGCTCGCCGTACGTGAGGGTGCCGGTCTTGTCGAAGATCGCGACCCGGCACTCGGCGACCTGCTCGAGCACCACGGGGCTTTTGACGATGATGGCCCGGCGGGCACAGAGTGAGATCGAGCCGATGATGGCGATGGGAATGGCCAGCAGCAGGGGGCACGGCGTGGCGATGACCAGCACGGCGAGGAAGCGGGTCGGGTCCCCGCTGGCCGCCCAGGCCAGCACGGCCACGGAAAGGGCCACCGGGGTGTAGATCGCGCCCAGCCTGTCCCCGAGTCGCCGCAGGTTCGGCCGCTTCGCCTCGGCCTCGCGCATGACCTCCATGATCCGGGCGTAGCGCGAGCCCGAGGCGATCCGGGTGGCGCGAAGGGTCAGCACCGACTCGCCGTTGATCGCGCCGGAGATGACCGTCGAACCGGAGGTCTTGGTGATCTGGAACGGCTCTCCCGTCAGGTAGGACTCGTCCAT
>CAIYXO010000157.1 GCA_903930165.1 uncultured Verrucomicrobiota bacterium
AAGATCCCGGCCATGCGTGTCTGCGCCGGGATGCTCACGCCCTGCGACTCGTAGCCCTTCACCACGCCGTAGGAGAGGCGGAGCGTGAAGGTGGCGTCCGGATACTGCGAGGCGCCCTCGAGCCGGAACCGCGCCGCGGCGATCTCGGAATGGGCCTGCTTCTTGGTCTCGTCCAGGGCCTCCATCTGCTTCCGCAGCGCACGAGCCTCGGTGTCGACGACTCGGGCCAACTGGATCATGGCGTCCTTGGACTCGCCGATGACGGCCGCACCGCCCTTGTGGAGGCGCTGCCTTTCGGCCAAGTCACCCACGTGGGTTTCCTTCACCAACTCCGCCGCCCGCTCGCGGGGCGAACGTCCGGCCAGGACCGCCTGGACCAGCGGATCCGCCGTCCCCAACTGCTCGCAGAGGAACGTCAGCGAATCCCCGAGCGTCACGATTTCCAGGTCGGAATGGATCGGCTGGGCCGAGAAGAGGGCCTGTTCGAAGGATTCGCGGGCGGATTCGGAATACTCGCGGAGACGTTCCCCGGAAGGCTTGGTCCGTTCGTCCGCCGAGCGCAGGAGCCGCCGGGCAATGCCGAACAGCTCCGAGTTGAAGCCGTGGGCGGATTCCAAGAGCCGATGCCTGCGGGAGATCGGCGCCATCGCCGCCTGCGCAGCGGCGATCCGGTCGAAGGCCGCATCCGTCGGCGCAAGGGCAGGATCCGCCTTCAACCGCTTTCGGAACTGGGCCTCCGCCTCGCGCTTCGACTGCATCAGGGCCGGGTCGTGGAGGCCGGCATGGCCGCCGTCGCGCGCCTTCCGGCTGTTCTGGATCCCGTGGAGCTCGTCCGTGGCTCGGCGCGCGTTCTCGGCGCTCCTCGCCGCCCAGGAGGTGAGAAGCACCTCGCGCCGCTTCAGCAGAGAGAGCGTGTGCGGAAACTGGTCATCCCTCAGGAATTCCAGCTCGGCCACCGTCAGCGCACGGCTCGTGCGACCCGGATGCCCGGAGACGAAGGTCAACTCGCCATCCGCGGCTCCCTGCTTGGACCAGGCGAGATGATGGGACACACGGGCGGGCTTGCCGTCCTCGTAGACCCGGAAGAAGCACACATCGAGGTTGAAGCGCGGGAACTCGAAGTTGTCCGGATCGCCGCCGAAGAAGGCCGCCTGCTGCTCCGGAGCGAAGACGAGCCGGACGTCGGTGTACTTCTTGAAGCGGTACAGATGGTACGCACCACCCTGGTAGAGCGTCACCACGTCCGAGCGGAGTCCGGTGCGGTCGAGGGACTCCTTCTCGATCTCGGACATCACCCGGCGACGCGCCGACGCCGCGGCCTCCGGGGCCAGCCCGGACGCGACCGCCGCATTCACCCGCGCCGTGACGTCCTCGATCGACTCGAGCACGTTCAGCTCGAGATCCACGCACTTCAGCTCGTCCGAGGACTTCTTCGCGTGGAAGCCGTCCCGGAGGAGGTTGCGTCCCTCGCTGGACAGCTTCTGGATGGCGTCGGCCCCGACGTGGTGGTTGGACAGGACCAGCCCGTCCTCGCTGATGAACGATCCCGAACCGCCGCTGTTGAAGCGCACCGAGGACCGCCGCAGGTGCTCGAGCCACGGGTCCGTGACCTCGAACCGGTACTTCGAACGGATCCGTTCCTTGGGCACGTTGTTGTAGAGCCACATGCCCTCATCGGCCCGCGAAGGGCCGAGGACCGTTGCGGCGAGGAACAGCGGGGCGAAGGTGCGCTTCATTTTTCTGGATGTGTGGAATTGGAACGGTATCAGACCGAGTAGGCCTCCATGCCGACGCAGGAACAGACGAGGTTGCGGTCGCCGTACACGTTGTCCACGCGGGCCGACGCGGGCCAAAACTTGAAGTCCTTCAGACCCGGCACCGGGAACGCCGCCCGCTCGCGGGAGTACGGACGGTCCCAGGCGTCGGAAGCGATCTGGTCCGCGGTGTGCGGCGAATTCTTGAGCAGGTTGTTCTTCGGGTCCGCCTTCCCGGTCTCGATCTCCATGATCTCGGCGTGGATGGCGATCATCGCGTCGCAGAAGCGGTCCAGTTCGGCCTTCGGCTCCGATTCGGTCGGCTCGACCATCAGGGTCCCCGCAACCGGCCAGCTCAGCGTCGGCGCATGGAATCCGTAGTCCAGGAGCCGTTTGGCGACGTCCTCGGCGGTGACCGTCTTGAACGGACGCAGGTCGAGGATGCACTCGTGGGCGACGAGCCCGTTGGAGCGGTAGAGCGTCGGGAAGTGGTTCTCGAGGCGCTTGGAGATGTAGTTGGCGTTGAGGATCGCAGCACGGGTGGCCTGGGTGAGGCCCTCGGCTCCCATCATCTGGATGTACATCCAGGAAATCACGTTGATGGACGAGCTGCCCCACGGCGCCGCGCTGACGGCACCGATGGGGGATTCCCCGCCGAGATTCAC
>CAIYXO010000158.1 GCA_903930165.1 uncultured Verrucomicrobiota bacterium
GAGCTTCCCTCGAGGGTGCTCGTGAACCGCCCGGCAAGATTCCGTTCGCCGTACATCGCGACATCGAAGCACAGCTCCACCCCGCTGGGATTGCGGAAGAGGACGAAGTAGTAGCCGGTCTGCAACGGCGGCTGGTCGCGGTAGGAGATGCTGATCACCCCGCCAGGCGACGTGATCGTGGCGACCCGGTCGTTGATGTCCGGATTCGACGGATCGGGAAACGCCTCGCGCCGCACGAAGACCTCCAGCGGAAGTCCCGCCGGCACCATGTTGGTGATCTGGATGATGAATCGGCTCGCGTCCGGCGGCACATAGCGGAACCGGAAGTCGTAGCCGCCGGGCGGCAGACAGATGTTCTCGAAGACGATCTCGTCGAAGTTGGGAACGAGCTGGGGCTGGACCTGGACTTGAACGCGGTTCAGCGAACCGGAGGCGCCGAGGACGTCGTCCTGAAGGAGGTAGTTCCAGCTCCCACCGATCTGCAGGCCGGCGAAATCCAGGAGTGTCGTGCTGGGGCCATCGGTCGGCTGTCCCGTCGGAAAGCGCATTCCCGGGATGTCGTCGTAGAGACCGTCCACACCGCCGGAGACCAGGTACTGGCCAGCGCCGGAGTCCCGGATGGCGCGACGGTTGTTGATGGTGGCGCCGTAGCCGAGGTGGAGCAGCGTCCCCTGGAGATCGAGGAAGTTCTGGTGGATCAGGGACTGGATGAAGGTGACGTTGCGGACCAGTCCGGAAGGTCCGGTGCCGAAATAGCGGATCACCCCCGGCTGGTCCGGGGTGCCGTCCGGGATCACCCGGGAGCCGCCAATCGGGGTCATCAGCAACTCGTAGCCGTTCGGGCCCAGGGCGGCGAAGGGCTGGTCGCTGCTGCGGACGATCAGCTCGAACTCGCCCGCCTGCTGGTCCTCGGCCTTGACGCCGATGTAGTAGACCTCGCCGTTCGCCGGGGCGTTGGTGATCTCGATGCGTTCCTCACCGCCTTGGCGCGCCGACCGGAGTGCCGTGCCGACAACCGCCGCGGCGAGATTGGTCAGGCCGCGGTCCCGGGAAACGTAGAGGTCGAGATCCGGACCCGGATTCGGATCGCGAAGGCGCGTGGTGGTGCTCCCGGTGCCGCGCGGACGCGCCAGGTTCACCGCGGAGGAGATGGTGAACTCCACGAACCGGCCGTTGGTGAGTCCCGTCGCCAGGGCGGCGTTGGTGTCGAGGCGGTTGGTGAAGACGAAGAAATGCCACTGGTTGGAGCTGCCGATCCGGCCGCCCACCAACGGTGAATTCGCGCCGGCCCTGGCCGCAGAAACCGGGATGCCGTTCGTGGCGATGACCGTTATCGGCGGAGGCTCCACCACCGAAAGGCCGCCCGTGGCGGTGCTCAGGATCTCGGCGGTCGCCACGATCGGGGTGTTCGTGGCCCCATCCGCGGAGATCGCCACCACGAAGTCCTGCAGGATGTTCGTGCGGTTCACGACCGCTGAAGGAAGACGGGAAGCCAGCGCGTTGACGTTGACCCGGCGGGCCAGCACCTGGACGACGTATTCGGCGGACAGCGGCGGTTCGAGGACGATGCGCTCGACGTTGTTGACCGAGTCGAAGATGGAGTTGGTGACGCCTTCCTCAACGACCTCGAAGAGATTCGTTCCGGGCCGGGAGACGTTGAATCCGCCGCGGCCGAAGTCGTTTCCGACGAACACTTGCCCGGTGACCGTGTTGGAAACCACGAGGTCCAGGTCGTTGACCAGCTTGACGCCGGCGGCCGGGTTTCCGGGCGGGTCGGTCCAGACCAGGGTCAATCGGAACGGCTTGTTCGTTCCGTCCTCGGTCGGCTCGATACGCACCCGGACGAAATGGCTGGCACCGGTGAAGAGTTCGCCGGCGTAGCCCTCGAGCTCGGTCTGGAGCGAGCCCTCGCCGTCCACGGCACGCACACCGGAGTCGACGGCCTGCTGGAGATTGGGGCGACCCCATCCACCGTAGTTGATGGTGGCCCGCAGGTCGGGGTTGTAGGTGTCCGAGGTGGGGACGGGCGCTGTTGATGAGGAGGGCCTTGTAGGCGGCGGCCTCGAGGTAGTTCGGGATCGACCGGTTCGGCCGACGCCAGAATTCCTGGAGCTGGGCCAACATGCCGGAGACCGCGGGCGCAGCCATCGAAGTCCCGGACAGGAAACGGTACCAGGGTCCGACCGGTCGGTTCAGGTCGTCGAAGACCGCGTATTGGACGGAGTTGGTGTCGTACTCGTCCTCCAACTTCCACTGTGCGGACCGTGCGGAAAGGATCTGGCTGCCGGGTGCGACGAGATCCGGCTTGAAGCGGCCGAAGTCGCCCTCGAATCCGATGCCGACGTTGCCGCGGCTCGAGAAGCTCGCCACCTCGGTGTCGGAGTCCGTGGCCGGCAGCAGGACCAGGTTGGTGCGTAGGGTCGCATTCGTCTCCGGGACACGGAACTGGCGACCGCCCGCGAAAATCACACGTCCCTGTTCGTCGAGGACGACGGCGTTGGTCAGCCGGCGCTCGCTCTCAAGGGCGCCGACCGTGAGGACGTTCTTGGCGTTGCCCGGCGCGGAGACGGTCCCGCGGAAGCCGCCCACCCCGTTGTCGCCGCCGCCGCCGGAGTTGCCCGCCGCGAACACGAACAGGACGGGCTGTTCCCCCGACTGCTCGGGCAGCGCGTCCCGCGAGGCCATGTCATAGCTCGCGGAGATCGAGTTGTAGTCGTAGGCGCCGACATAGCCCCAGCTGTTGTTCGAGATCAGGGCGTTGGTCTTGGCCGCCTGCTCCTGGAGGAAGGTGTCCGAGATGGTCGGGCCCGTCTGGAGGTCGATCGGAAGGATGAAGAGCTTCGCGTTCGGCGCGTGTCCCTGGAAGCTGGCGTTGGTCACCGAGCCCTGCGCGGCCCCGACGCCCGTCAGCTCGGTGGACTTCGCACCGCTGCCCGCGATCGTACCGGCGACGTGCGTCCCGTGGCCGTCGGTGTCGGTGAGGAGATTGGTCTGGGATCCGACCGTGGACACCCGGTTGGTGGTCAGGTCGGGGTGGGTCCAGTCGATGCCGGAATCGTTGATGTTGATGACGATGTTGCTGCCGGTCAGGCCGTCGAAGGCAACCCGGTTGGTGACATCGGTGACGCTTCCCAACAGGTAGGCGGAACGGTCGTTGAGCAATTCGCGCCGATTCGCCTTCTCGATCAGGTGGATGTCCGGCGACTGGGCGAGCGCGACGAGGGAGTCAGCCGGCGCCTCGACCGTCACGAGGGTGCCGAAGGGACTGCGCTGCCGGGTCACCTCGCGGATCCCCTGCCCCGCCAACCGCTGCATCGCGGCGTCCTCGACGATGGAGATCATCAGGCGTTCGCCCGGCTCCAGGGGAATCCCGTCGATCACACGTGCGAGCAGCTCGGGCTCCAGCTTGAAGGACGGCTGCCAGGCCGGGATGGCGGCGACATCGGGATCCTGGGCCAGGGACTCAACCGCGGCGTCAGACCCCTGCACGAGGAACGCGTTGTTCGGGACGTAGGAAACGATCCGGAGTCCCGCGGCTTCGATCTTGTCGCGGAAGGCGCGATCCGGCTCCCGGACGCCCTGTACGACGTGGAAACCCGGCTCAACCCCGGCGACCAGTCCGTGCGGGATCGGGAGCGGCGTCCCGGAGGCGGTGTCGAGAAGGGCGTTCCGGAGGTCGAGGACGTGGGGGTCTCGGCGCAGCGCGGACAATGGACGGGTGGAATTCCGGGCGCGCCAAGGGAAGTTGGTGTCGGACGGCGCGGGACGCTGGCCCGGAGCCAACTCGACGAAGGCCAGCCTCTTCGCGGCGACCCGGGTGGTGTCCGGAACCGGCAGGGGCGCCGGCACCGGTGCGGGAGCCGAGGCCACCTCGCGTCCGGCGTCGAGGAAGCGGGTCGACGCAGGCGGATGCATCCAGCGATGGACGCCGAGGAGCAGCGCGACGAGCGCGAGCGCGGGGATCAGACGACGGGACAGGCGCATGACGGAAGAGGGGTTCGGCGTTTACTCCGAGGTGATGACGCGGTGGTCTTCGACCACGGGACGCAGGTTCTGGTTCACCGGCGGGGTTCCGGAGAGCGACCCTTCGATCCGGACGACGGTCTTAGTGGCGAACTCGCCCGTGACCACGTAGTTGGTGACGAGACCGAAAAAGGGACCGGGCGCGGTGACCGTGGCTCCGGCGGCCGGCTTGAGCGTCTGGGCCCAGCTGTAGATCACATACCGGGGCTCGTCGTTCTTCAGCAGCGAGAGGATCTGCTGGGGAATGC
>CAIYXO010000159.1 GCA_903930165.1 uncultured Verrucomicrobiota bacterium
CCGGTTCGGCCAAGCATCCCCTTCCGCCGTCTTCCGATCCAGCCGACGGACATGGCCGTCGGCGGTGGGCATGACCAACAGGGCTCCATCCCGGGGATCGGCACCAAACGCCGCGATGTTCCATTCCGACGCGATCCACTCGACCGTCGCGATGTCGTTTGTCTGCGTGCGGATCGATCCGATGTCCCCAGACAGGTCTGCGAACAGGTAGCTGCCGTCGAGATCCGGATACAGAGCACCCCGATAAAAGCGGCTGCCGGTGACCGCCGAGCGACCGCTCTCGTGGGTGTAGTCGAAGACCGGCCTCGTCGTCGGTGGCGCGTCGGGAAAGGCCCAGCTCCAATCGAGGTTGCCCTCCCGCCAAGGCCATCCGTAGTTCCCACCGGGAACGACGCGGTTGATCTCCTCCCTCAGGAAGAGCCCGACATCGTTGGCCCACAGGTCGCCGCTGAGGGGGTCGAAGCTGAATTGCCAGGGGTTCCGCATCCCGATCGCGTAGAACTCGGTCCGGAGGCTGGACGGCTCGAGTCCGCTCCACACCTCCCGCCCTCCCAGTTCGTAGCGGGTGGCCCCGATGAAGGGATTGTCGGCGGGGATCGAGTAGTTCCCGGGCTCGACGCCTTCGCCGGGATTCGGTGTCAGGCTTCCAGGGCGCTTGTCGACGTCCAGACGGAGGATCCCGCCGAAGAAGCCACGGTCGATCCGCTGGGTGACGCGATCCTCGGCAAGGCTTCCGTCACCGACGGACAGGTAAAGGTATCCGTCGGGACCGAACATCAGCCCGCCGCCATTGTGGGCGGGATTGGCGTCCACCTGCCGGAAGAGCACGGTCTCCGAGGAGCGATCGGGCAGTCCGTCGCCACCCACCGGCACATGGAACCGGGACAATCTCTGCTCGAACCCCGAAAGTCCCGCCACCGTGGTCTTCCGGGAGTAGTAGACGAAGAGCCAGCCGTTGGTCCCGAATCCGGGATGAAACGCCATCCCGAGAAGTCCGGTCTCGGCCTCACGGAACACATGTTCGCTGAGGTCGAGATAGACCCGGGAAGTCGGCCGGTCCAGAGGAGCGACCTCCTTGGCGATTCCACCCTGCTCGAAAAGGATGATCCGATTCGTCTCACCCGGCGGAACGACGGCTCCGATCGAGAAGGTGGGCTCGAGTCCCGGAAAGGCCTTGGCGAGCGAAAACCGCCCCGGGGAAGGGTTGAGGGGAACACGCCCTCCGTCCCACGAGCCCCTTTCGAAGGCGACCGCGGCCGGCGCGGAGACCAGCAGGGAGAAGGCGGCACCGCAAAACGCGATTCGGCCGATCACGGCGCGGACGAGGGTACAGGGGGCATTTTGGACGGAAATCGGCACGCGCGGAGGAAGACGCAAGCCGGCGACGATGGTTTCATCGGGCTGGAAAACGACGGAACGAACCGGTGGCAACCTCCACGGAACCCATCCGAGCGGGTCACCCGCCGAGGTAGGCGTTCCGGACGTCGGCATTCGACCGCAGTTCCTGGGCCGGACCGGAGAGGATCACGCGGCCGGTCTCCAGCACATACCCGAAGTGGCTCACCTCGAGGGCAAGGTTCGCGTTCTGCTCGACGAGCAGGATGGGAAGCTTGCGGTCCCGATTGAGCTCCACCAACCGGCCGAAGATCTCCTTCACCAGGAGCGGCGCGATTCCCAGCGAGGGCTCGTCCAGCATCAGGAATCGGGGACGGCTCATCAACGCACGCCCGATGGCCAGCATCTGCTGCTCGCCGCCGGAGAGCGTGCCGGCCGCCTGCTCCGCCCGCTCGCGCAGCCTGGGGAACATGTGGAAGACGAACTCGAGCTCGGAGGCGATCCAGGCCTTGTCCCTCTGGAGATAGGCGCCCATGTGGAGGTTCTCGAGGACGGTGAGGTTGGCGAAGACCATCCGGCCCTCCGGACTGTGCGCCAAGCCGAGCCCGACCACCTCGTGCGGCGGCATCCCGGTGATGTCGCGTCCGTCGAAACGGATCGTTCCCGACCGGGGCCGCACCATCCCGGAGATGGATCTCAGGGTGGTGGTCTTCCCGGCGCCGTTGCCGCCGATCAGGGTGACGATCGCGCCGGAGTCCACGCGGAGCGAAACGCCATGGAGCGCACGGATTGCGCCATAGGAGACGATGAGGTCTTTGATCTCGAGCATCTCAGGATTCCTTCACGGGCTCCTCGCCGAGGTAGGCCGCGATGACCTTGGGATTGCCGCGGATCCCGGCCGGAGTGCCCTCGGCGATCTTGCGGCCGTATTCGAGGACGTGGATCCGTTCGCAGATTCCCATGACCACCTTCATGTCGTGTTCGACCAGGAGGATCGCGAGACCGAAACGGTCGCGGATGAAGCGGATGAGCTTCATCAGCTCGTCCTTCTCCGTGGGATTCATCCCGGCGGCGGGCTCGTCCAACAGCAGCAGCTTGGGCCGCGTGGCGAGGGCGCGGATGATCTCGAGCCGACGCTGGTCACCGTAGGAAAGGCTCTTCGCGGGTTCGTCCTGGACCCGTTCGAGACGGAAGATCGAGAGCAGTTCACGGGTGCGTTCGCGCAGTTCGACCTCCTCCGCCTGGAACTTCGGGCCACGGGTCAATGAATGGACCGAGTCGTGTTCGAGGTGCAGGTGGAAGGCGACGCGGACGTTGTCGAACACCGTCAGGCTGGGGAAGAGGCGGATGTTCTGGAAGGTGCGTGCGATGCCGAGCTCGGTGATTCGATAGGGCTTGAGCCCGGCGGTCGGCCTGCCGGCGAAGGTGATCGCGCCCTCGGTGGGCTGGTACACGCCGGTGATCATGTTGAACACCGTGGTCTTGCCGGCGCCGTTCGGTCCGATCAGCCCGGCCAGTTCCCCTTCCCGGACGTCGGCGTCCACTGCGGACACCGCGGTCAGTCCGCCGAACCGGATGGTCACCCCGGAGAGTTCGAGGAGGGGCGCGCTCAAGGGCGGGCCTCCTTCTTCGGCCACAGGGGCCAGACGAACAATCCCTGGGGGCGGGTGAGCATGAGGACGATCAGCAGGACCGAGTAGACGATCATGCGGAAGGCCCCGGTCTGGCGGAGGCTCTCGGTCAGCACGGTGAGGAGGAGCGCGGCGACCACCACGCCGGAATGGCGGCCCATGCCTCCGAGGATGACCATGACCACGATCTCGATGCTCTTGTCGAAGGAGAACCCGCCCGGATTGAGGTAGCCCTTCAGGTGGGCATAGAGGCCGCCGGCGACGCCGGCGAAGAAGGCGCCGACGACGAAGGCGGTGATCTTGTAGCGGGTGGTGTTCAGCCCCATCGCCTCGGCGGCCACCTCGTCGTCCGCCACCGCGAGGAAGCCGCGGCCGTAGGTCGAGTTCAGGAGCGCCCAGACGACATAGACGGTCACGGCGGCGGATCCGAAGACCCAGAAGAAGTTGGTGTGGTTCGGGATCCCGGTGAGCCCGCGGGAAGCCCCCACGGCATCCACGTTCTGGAGCACCACCTTGATGATCTCGCCGAAGCCGAGGGTGACGATGGCGAGGTAGTCGCCCTTGAGACGGAGGGAAGGCGCGCCGACGGCGATGCCAGCCAGGGCCGCGAGCAGTCCGCCGGCGACGAGGGAAAGCGGGAAGAAGACCCACTGGAGCAGGTTCGCGGAAAGGCCGAGGCGGGGAGCCAGGGTCGTGGTCAGCATCGCCGAGGCGTAGGCGCCGACGGCCATGAACCCGGCATGGCCGAGGGAGAACTGCCCGGTGAAGCCGTTGATGAGGTTGAGGCTGGAGGCGAGGACGACGCTGATGCCGGCCCCGAGCGCCACGTCGAGGAAGTAGGGGTTCAACCGCCCGGATACGGCCGAAAGCAGCGCGGAAGCGGCCAGGACGGCGAGCAGGATTCTCTGGGATCTCGGCGGAAACATGGGCGTCAGACCTTCTCCACCTTCAGCTTCCCGAGCAGGCCGGCCGGCCGGAAAAGGAGGATGGCGATGAGGATGGCGAACGCGATGGCGTCGCGGAAGGTGGAGAGGCGAGTGCCCGAGACGAAGGTCTCGACGAGTCCGATCAGCAGTCCGCCGAGGGCCGCGCCGGGAAGGTTGCCGATGCCGCCGAGTACCGCGGCGACGAAGGCCTTCAGCCCCGGAAGGGTTCCCATGAGGGGATCGATGCTCGGGTAGTTGGTGGCGTAGAGGACCCCGCCGGCGCCGGCGAGGGCGGAACCGAGCGCGAAGGTGAAGGAGATGATGCGGTCGTTGTTGATGCCGACCAGCGAGGCCGCCGTGGCGTTGAAGGACAAGGCACGCATCGCGGTGCCGATCCTCGTGCGGTGGACGATCCAGTAGAGCACCGCGAGGAGGACGATGGTGACGGCGAGGACGACGATCTGGTTCGTGGAGACGGTGAGGCCGCCGAGGTGGATCTGACGGGCGGGGAAGAGCTCGGGAAAGGCGCGGGGGTTGGGACCGAATCCGATCGTGGGATTCTGGGAGACGTTCTGGATCAGCAGGGAGACGCCGATGGCGGTGATCAGGACGGTGAGGGTCGATCGGTTGCGAAGGGGCTTGTAGGCCAGTTTCTCGACCACCACCCCGAGGACAGCGCAGACGACCATGGCGAGGGCCAGCGCTGCCAGGCCGCCGCCGAAGGAGCGGGTCGGAAGATGGAGTTTCTCGACCGCGGCCCAGCCGACGAAGGCGCCGAGCATGAACACGTCGCTGTGGGCGAAGTTGATGAAGCGAAGGACCCCGTAGACCATGGTGTACCCCAGCGCGATCAGCGCGTAGATCGCACCCAGCGAGACGCCGTTGAGCACCTGTTGGAGAAATTCGGTCATGTCTTGGGGAGCCGGAACCGCGTCGGCCCGGCAAAGGAAACGCGCCCGGCAACTCAAAGTCGAGCGTCACGGCGGCGTGACACGAAGACGGGGCGTCCGTGCCTCAGGACGACGCACGTCCCGGGTCGCCAGGGTCCACCACACGAAGGAACCGGAAGGCCCCGTCGCGCACGCCGATGATCACGGCCGGCTTGCGGGCGTTGCGGCTGGAGTCCATGGAGATCCGACCCGTAATCCCCTGGAATTCCCGCGTCGCCGCGAGGGCGGTGCGGATCGCCGGGGAATCCACGGATCCGGCCCTCCGGATGGCATCGGCGACGAGCTGTAGGGTGTCGAAAGCCAGGGCCGACACGCCGGTGGGCGGCCGTTCGAAGCGGCGGCGGAACCGGTCGAGGAAACCGACCACCAGAGGATCCGTGTTCTCCGGGGAGAAATGGACCGGGAAATAGGCCCCTTCCGCGGTCCGGCCCGCGACCTCGAGCAACTCCGGCGCTTCCCAGCCGTCGCTGCCCAGCATCGGTCCGGCAAACCCGAGGTCCCTCGCCTGGCGGAGGATCAGCCCTCCGGAATGATAGTAGGACGGGGCGAAGACCGCCTCGATCCCGGCGGACTTCAGGGCGGTCAACTGCGCCCGGAAATCCTTGTCGCCCCCGCTGAACCTCTGTTCGGAGACAACTGTTCCGCCCTCTGCAGCAAACCGCTCCCGGAACACCGACGCCAGCCCCAGGCTGTAGGGCGCGGAGGCGTCGACGAGCAGTCCGACCCTGGAAAGTCCCAGCGATTCCCTGGCAAATCGTGCCATGACCGCCCCTTGAAACGGGTCGGTGAAGCAAACGCGGAAGACGCAGTCGCCGATCTCGGTGACCTTGGGATTGGTCGCGGCCGGGGAGACCATCGGCACACCCGCGGCCTGGCAGAGCGGACCCGCCTCGAGGCAACGCCCCGAGTTGCCGTCGCCGATCACGGCCACGACGTGGTCGCGGGACAACAGCTTCTTCACCGCGGTCGCGGATTCCCCGGCCGTCGTCCGGTTGTCCTCCCGGATCAATTCCAGCCGACGTCCCAGGACCCCGCCTGCGGCGTTGATCTCCTCAAGCGCGAGCGTCGCCCCCATGTCCGTGTATTGGCCAAGGCCGGCCTCGCTGCCCGAGAGCGCCCCGAAGAGGCCGATGCGGATCGCCTGCGCGGCCGGGTCGCCCTCCTTTTCCCGGCAACCGGCAAGGACGGCGGAAACCGCAGCGAGGGTCAGGAAACGGCGGCGCGAATGGGGACCGGAATCGGATGGGTTCATGGGGCCGCAGTTTTCAGGGGGGCCATGGTACGGGGAGGCGGCTCCTGCGCCAACGCGATGGCGCGCCGCACGAGCATGTTCAGGTATTCGTCGCCGGTGGACAGATCCGGCGTCAGGAACCCCAAACGTCCGTAGCCCGCCGCCATCTCCAAGGCGCGCGGCACCCGGCCCGCCCGGATCTCCGAGTCCACAAGCCGGGACATCATCCGCGTGAGAACCCCCGCGTCCTTCTTGAAATCGATCGGTCCGTAGAGCTTCTCGTCCGGGTTCATCGCCTGCTCGAAGAGCTTCCGGGCACGGTCGTCCTGCCCACGATCCCAGCACACCTCGGCCAACCGGGCCCGGTGCATCCGCTGGTTGTCGGGATCGAGTTCCGTGAGAACGCCCAGGATCTGCTCGAGCCTCTCGGAGGAAGGCACATGGAAGGCGGATCTCCGCACCCGGTGCTTCAGCAGAAGCATGTCGGCGTAGGTTCGAAGCAGCGCCAGGTCCGCCAAGCGGTCGTCGTTCCGGAAGAAGGGATCGCCGGCCGTCCGGGCCGCGTCGCCGTCCGGAGCGGGATTCCGGATCGAGTAGGAACTCAGCAGGCGATGGGGCGCGGTGTCCTCGGGCGCGAGGGTCTTCCAACGGTCCAGGATCGAACGGAGGTAGGGCAGCTCGGGAATCCCCATCTTGGAGAACTGCAACGCCAGCGCCCGACAATCGTTGGTCGTAAGCGGATTCCGAAGGACATGGTCTCCGAGGAGCGTGCGGGGACGGGGATTCTGGAGCTCGTTGACCCGGTCCGGCAGCCCGGCGCTGCCGCGGACGAAAAACGCCTTCTGCGCGCGGTACTCGAGGATGGGCAGGAAATCGCTGTGGATCCGGGTCTCGCCGCGGACGAGATGGAACGCATCCCCGAGGCCGGTGACCTGGAGCGACAGGACGTTGACCAGGCGGGTCACCTCGATCTGCTCCAGGTCGGCGGCAACCGCCGGCACCGCAAGGCGACCGGCCATGGCGTCGAGGTCGACCTTGAACGGCTCCACCGTCCCGACCAGCAACAGGTCACCCACAGAGGTGTGCCAGAGGCTGAGGTGGGGGAACACCGATCCGAAGGTGGCGACGACAGTCTCGAAGGTCGCGTCATCGGTCTCGTAGGTCTGCACCCATTGCGCCGCGATACCTCCCGGCGCGAGCCGTTCCCGGCAGTCCTCGTAGTACTCGCGGCTGAACACCGCGGCCACCCCGGCCATCCACGGATTGGAGGGCTCGGTCACGATCACGTCATAGCGGTGCGGGGTGGTCTTGAGGAAGGTCTTGGCGTCCTCGATGACCGTCCGGCACCGGGGATTCCGGAGCGCATCGTGGTTGAGCTTGTGGAAGTGGTCGCGGGCGGCGTCGCGCACCTCCGGGGAGATTTCCACCAGGTCGACGTTGGTGATCGTGGGATGCTGCAGAAGCGAGCCGACGGTGACACCGGAACCGGCGCCCACCACGAGGGCGTTGACCGCGTTCGGGTGGAGCAGCATCGGGATGTGGCCCGCCAGGAGCTGGGTGCTCATGTCGTCGCCGGAACTGGCGTCGGTCTTCCCGTTCACCCGGAGGCTGAGTTCCCGTCCACCGGTGACGGGATCGTCCACCCCGATGACCGCCACCGTGGAGCCTGCGCCGTCCTTGAAGTACGGCAGGGCGAACATCCGGGTCCGCGCGCGGTACTCGTCGACGTTCGCGGGCGGCCGCGGATCACGCCAAAGGCCGAGGAGGAACCCCCGGGTCCATCGTGGGTCGAGGAACGCCGAGGCGACGGAGGTCAGCGCCAGGGTGGCGACGACGCCGGCTCCGAGAAACTTCGCCATGGAGCCTCGGCGAGCGCCCAGGACTGCGAGGCCGATGAGGATGTTGAGGCCGACTCCGAACGCGAACGTGGTGGCCAACCCCAGTCGGGGAAGCAGCCAGAGTCCGGTGAGTGCGGCGCCGAGGACGGTTCCCAGCGTGTTCACCGCGAAGACCCGGCCCACCGAACGTCCGGTCCTGGAGATCTCCGCCGTGGCCACACGGGACACCAGCGGCAGCGTCATCCCGAGGCACACCGCCGGTCCGAACATCACCAGGAAACAAAGGACGCCTTGGCAGGCCTCGTACAGCGGGTAGGCCTCCGGGCGCCGAGCCAGGAGACCGGACATCTGGGCGAACCAGAACGGAAGCAGGTCGTAGAACCACATCGAGACGAACAGCGTTCCCGCGAGGGCCAGTTCCGCCACGGCAAAGGCGGTGAGGGTGTTCCAGCGGCGTTTCCAGCCGCTGATCAGCCAACTGCCCACGGCGATGCCGCTGATGAAGGTCGCGAGCATCAGCGAGTAGGCGTGGGTGCTGGAGCCGAGGGCAAGGCCGAGCAACCGCGTCCAAGCGATCTCGTAGAGCATGGCGACGAAGCCGGAAATCCCGGCGGATACGAGCGCCACCTTCAGCTCGAGCGGGGAGAAGGACTCGTCATCCGCAGGCTGGGACGCGGAGCCCGAGTCCTGGTGGAGATCACCGGTCCGGGCGCTCACGACATAGGTCACCAGGGCGATCGAGAGGCTCATGGCGGCCCCGAGATAGACCACCGTCTCGAGACCCAGGGTCGGGATCCACCACCAGTCGGAGAGCACGACGCCGACGACGGCACCGGTGCTGTTGATGGCGTAGAGGGCGGCCACCTTGCCGCGGAGTTCGCCGAGCGAGCGGGTGACGTACCGGGTGAGCGCAGGAAGCGTCGCCCCCATCAGCACGGTGGGGAAGAGAATGGTGACGCCGGCGAAGAGGAACTGGAGCGCGAGCCTCGATCCGCCCTCCGGATGGACCGATCGGACCACGCCGAGGAAGAGGTCGTGGATCCACTCGTAGTACCCGGGAAAGATCACCGCGTAGAATCCGATGCCCGCCTCCAGGGCCGCGTAGAAGAACAGGGGGCGGCGGAGGCGATCCACCTTGGCGCCGAGCCACGCGTTGCCGAGCGCCAATCCTCCCATGAACGCGGCGAGCACCGCGACCACGGCGTAGCTGGTGTGGCCGAGGAAGAGGGCGAGGTAACGGGTCCAGACCACCTGGTAGAGGAGGCCGGCCACACCCGACACGAAGAAGGTCGCAAGGATGAGCAGGTAGGCCCCGCGTGTGTTGGACTTCATGGAGGGACGGACACTAAGGACCGGAAACGGAAGCGGGAAGCCGGGGAATCAGTCGGCGGTCGAACCGACCCCAGATGCTGCGGAAGGCGCTGGAGAAGTCGCCCGGCCGGCGCGCGATCCAGTCGTCGACGGCCGGTGCGGAGAACCATCCCCCGCCTCGGACTTCGGACGCCTGCAGCACGAAAGGACCTTCGTGCCGGGCCAGATAAACCCTGCAGAACTCCCATGCGGTCTGCTCACAGGCATCGAGGCGGAAGAGCTCGACGGGCGGAATCTCCAGCGCGACGCCGAGCTCCTCAGCCACCTCGCGCAACGCGGTCGGCGCGTAGTCGTCGCCGGAACTGACATGACCCGCCGACGAGGAATCCCAGGCTCCGGGGAAGTCGTCTTTCGCGAGCGAACGCTGCTGGAGGAACAGCTCCCCGTGCCGGTTGAAGACGAGCACATGGACTGCGCGGTGGCGCCAGCGCCGCCGGTGGACCTCGCCGCGGGGCGCCCGAGAGACGACGCGATCCACCTCGTCCACGACGTCGAACCATTCCTCCGCTTCGCCCGGCGAACTCATTCAGGGTGCCTCAGGTCCCACTCCAGTCCGATGCAGCTGAGGAGGTTGTTGAACACATGGAGGAGGATCAG
Organism: uncultured Verrucomicrobiota bacterium; assembly: GCA_903930165.1. Taxonomy (GTDB): domain Bacteria; phylum Verrucomicrobiota; class Verrucomicrobiia; order Limisphaerales; family UBA9464; genus SXXZ01. The sequence continues at coordinate 9,880 of CAIYXO010000159.1, forward strand.
CGGCCAAACGGAGCCGGTCGCATGGCGGACCGCTCCGAGTACGAGGCCGAAGAGAAAAATGACCGACATCTCCCGCCAGGAATACTGGAGATGGATGGAAGCCCAGAGAAGGCTGGTGACCACGGTGGCCGTAAGGGCGCCTCCCCGCATCTGCGTGAGGCCATCGAAGACGAACCCGCGGAACACCCACTCCTCCGTGATGGGCGCCAGGACGACCACGGTGATCCAGAGGGCGACCTTCGAATCGGAATCACGGAAGAGATCCAGCATCGTCGAGTTGGTCTCGGTGATCAGGAGGGAGGAAGCGGCCCCGATCAGGCCCACGCCGAAGGCTCCGAGAAGGAGCGGCTTCCAGCCGAATCTCCGGTAACCCAGATAGCCCCACGTGTCACCGGTCCGCGCGAGCCACGCGAGCCAGAAAGTCGCCGGAAAGACCAGGGTGAGGGCGACGACCTGGGACGGGAACAGCACGTCGGCTCCGAGATTGAATTCCGGTCTGGAAGCCCCGCCATGGAAGCCCGCCGAAAAAGCCTGGGTGAGGGCCCCCACCAACACGGCCCCGACCTGGGCGCACGTATGGAGGCCGGTCAGTGCGATCAGCCATCCCATGGAAGCCCAAAAGCCCCAAGGCCGACCAGGCTCATGGGCGTGGGCGGTTTCGTCGGCGTTGAGAGACCCTGTCACAACGGCGCAGACCCTGCCGCCTTCCGACAAGGCGTCAACCGAACAGCCGAATCCCGGCACACAACGGGCGTCGGGAATCGATCGCCGGGCAAGGTGGCCCGGAGCGGGAATCACCCCGGGAAACCTCGGAGCCGTCAGGGGCGGAGAACACCCGAAGGGACCCGCCGGACCGCGACGGCCCCGGTCGACGCGGGTTCGCAGCGGAACTTGACGCGGGCGCGCCACCCCGGACATTCGGACCACATGGCGGCACCCAAGCCCAGGAAACTCGGAAGGAAGGAAACCCGCGACCTCGATGTCGAGATCGGGTTCCTGGAGGGACTCGTCGCCCGGGATCCCGGCTACATCGAGGCGCTGCAGCTGCTTGGAGACGACTACACACGGCGGGGTCGGGTTGAGGATGGCCTGCGAGTCGACCAAAGGCTGAAGGGACTCCGACCCGGCGATCCGGACGTCCATTTCAACCTCGCCTGCAGTCTCGCACTCGCCCGGGACTTCGAGGCTGCTGCGGACGCTCTCTGCATGGCCATTGAACTGGGATACCGGGATTTCCGTTGGCTTCGCCGCGATCCCGACCTCGCGTCGTTCCGTCGCCACGAAGCCTACCAGCGGGTGAGGCTGCGGATGAAGTCGCTCGAGAAGCTCACGAGCTGAGTTGGCGGGCTCAAGGTGGGCCGGACGGCATCCGATGAATCGGGTGTGGCCTGCCCCAATCCACTTCGACTACTGCTGCGCGGCGTCACAGCGGCAGCCTTCGCTTCATCGCCAGCCTGGGCGGTGATCACCTTCGGATCCGGCGACCCAGCACACAACACAACGGCTCCGACCGGACTGCTAGCCGGCAGCGGATGGCAGTATGTCGGGAACTGGAACGGTTTCGTCGGAACGCAGATCTCCGCCAGCCAGTTCATCACCGCCGCCCACGTCGGGGGATCGGTGGGCGGAAGCTTCATCGGGTCGGACGGCATCGCCTACACCACCACCGCCGTCACCACCCGCAACGACCTGGCGGTCTGGACCATCTCCGGCCAACTCCCCACCGCGGCGCCGCTCTACCGGGGAACGTCGGAGACCTCCCTCGACATGGTCTTCTTCGGGCGGGGTGTCGGACGCGGCGCCGAGGTTTCGGCTCCGTCGGCCACCGACGCCAATCCTCTCCGCGGTTGGGAATGGGGTTCGAATGCGGCCCTGCGGTGGGCCACAAACCGGTTCGACTTCGCCCAAAGCTCCTATGCCGGGGTCGGAGCGGCCCTGGTCGGCGACTTCGACCGCACTGGCGGAGCTGAGGAGGGCACCGTGTCGGCCGGCGACAGCGGCGGCGCGGCCTTTGTGCGCAACGGTTCCGAGTGGCAACTGGCCGGCATCATCTTCGGCGTCCAGTCGACTGTCCGCGCCACTCCGGGCGGCCCGAACCTGAGCGCCGCCATCTTCGACCTAGGAGGACTCTACAACTCGAGCGGCAACCTCATCACCACCGACCAGTCCTTCGACATCCCCGCGTCCTTCGTCGTGAGCAGGATCTCTGCGAACCAGTCCTGGATCGCCGCACAGTCGCCCACCCAGGTTCCAGAGCCTTCGACCTGGGCCGCCGTCCTGATGGCAGGTTTGGTCGGTACAGGTTCCTGGATGCGTCGACGGACCACCTGAGCGGCACCCATCCTCAAGTTCCACTCGCGCTGCGGGTCGTCCCGCGCTATCCCCTCCCTCCACGGTCCATGAAGCCTTCCTTCCTCCAAGCCGTACTATCGCTGCTGGTCCTGGTATCTGCCCCCGTGGTTCGGGCGATCGTCTTCTCCAGCACCGGGGACTCCTCCTACAACACCACTGCACCGACAGGTGCCCTGGAAGGGAGCGGATGGCAGTACGTCGGCAACTGGAACGGATTCGTCGGGACGCAGATCTCACAGAACCAGTTCATCACCGCGGCCCACGTCGGCGGTTCCGTGGGCGGAACGTTCACCGCTTCCAACGGCCAGACCTTCACCACCCTCGCGGTCGCCCAGACCAACGACCTCGCCATCTGGACGGTATCCGGGGCGCTTCCTGCGCATGCCCCGATCTACAGGGGGTCCTCGGAAGGTTCGCTCGACATGGTAGTCTTCGGCCGCGGGATAGGCCGCGGGGCGGAGGTGCGTTCGCCAACCGCGACCGACGCGGACAACCTTCGCGGTTGGGAATGGGGCGGCTCGGGCGCCTTGCGCTGGGGAACCAACCGCTTCGAGTTCGCGGACTCGGGATACGTCAACGGCTCGACCCAGATCGGCAGCATCCTGGCGGCCGGATTCTCCCGGGACGGCGGCGCCGACGAGGCGACGGTCGCCAGCGGCGACAGCGGTGGCGCCACCTTCGTCCGCGTCGGCTCCGAGTGGCAGCTGGCGGGAATCGTCTACGGCGTCCAGTCCTCCTTCCGCACCACGCCTTCGGGTTCGACGATCAACGCGGCGATCTTCGACATGGGCGCCCTCTACGGATCGAACGGGTCCCTCGTCGCCGAGGACGCCACCGGAGACATCCAGGCCCTCTTCATCGCCAGCCGACTGGGTGCGGCGGACAACCAGGCCTGGATCCTTTCCCAGGTCCCGGAGCCGGCCCACTACGCCCTGGTATCTGCAGCCGTGCTGGGATGCGGGGCTTGGTTCCGTCGGCGGGCCCGTCGCTGAGTCCTGACCCTCCCATCGGCGTCCAAGGCCGCCGAAACGCCTCCGCCCGACCCGGATCGAAGGTCGATTGTTTCCAGCTTTCCCGGTTTGCGCCTATGGTGTCGGCGCTCGAATGAAGAAGAGGAACGCGAAGAAGGGTGATTTCGACGACATTCCATCCGTCCTGAAGGACATCCGGTCCGGTCGGATGGTGGTGGTGGTCGACGACGAGGACCGGGAGAACGAGGGCGACCTCGTCCTCGCCGCGGAAAAGGTCACGCCGGCGGCGGTCAACTTCATGGCGAAGCACGCCCGTGGGCTCATCTGCGTTCCGACCACCGGCGATCGGCTCAAGCAGCTCGGTGTCGAGCAGATGGTCGTGCAGAACCGCGACACGTTCAAAACCGACTTCCAGGTGAGCGTGGACGCGGCCCGAGGCGTCACCACCGGCATCAGCGCGGCGGACCGCGCCCGGACCATCCAGATCATGGTGGATCCCACGGCCACCCCTGCCGACCTCGTCCAGCCGGGGCACATCTTCCCGCTGCGGTCGAAGCCCGGAGGAGTGCTGCGCCGGGCCGGACACACCGAGGCGGCGGTCGACCTCGCTTCCCTGGCCGGACTCCGGCCCGCCGGGGTGATTTGCGAGATCATGAACGACGACGGCACCATGGCGCGTCTTCCTGAGCTTCTCCGTTTCGCGAAGCGTCATCGCCTGAGGATCTGCACCATCGAGGACCTCATCGAGTTCCGCCGCACTTCCGAACGCCTCGTCGAGAAGGTGGAGGCCATCCGCATGCCGACCGACTACGGAGAGTTCACGCTCCACCTCTACGAGTCCAAGGTCGACGGCACCCAGCATCTGGCGCTCGTGAAGGGCGAGGTTGCGGGGAAGAAGGGCGTGCTGGTCCGCGTCCACAGCGAATGCCTCACCGGCGACGTCTTCGGCTC
>CAIYXO010000160.1 GCA_903930165.1 uncultured Verrucomicrobiota bacterium
AGCTTCTTCAACGCCTCGGGAGCGACACGCACCTGCGTGGTTCCCACATCCTTGATTTCGGTTGTGGTCTTGGAGGTGAGGGACATGGAGCCCTGCGGCCCTTCCATTTCGGTCTCCAGGTTCAACTCGCTCTTCGCGACGGCCCCGTCCTTGAGCCAGAACTTGATGCCTCCCTTGGCGCTCTTCGGCTCGGCGAACGCCCGTCCCCGACGGCTTTCCTTCAGGTACTCCTTCGCGCCTTCCTCGGTGAACTCGCCGGACATCATGTCGCCTTCCGCCTTGAGCGGCCCCAGTCGGCGGAGCAGTGACTCCACCTCTTCACCCGGCGGCTTCGCAGACAACAGCCTGCGCCCCATCATCGCCCCCATGTTGGGCGCCCCTCCCCCGCCGAAATTCGGCTGCGGAAGCTCGGCCGCGGTCAACCAGCCGTCGTCGGTTTTAACCACCGCGTTCGTTCCCTTGCGAACCACCTCGATCTCGGAACCGAAGGCTTCGGTGGAAAGGACCATGAAGCCGCCCTTCTCGACCTTTCCGGTGGTTGGGCTGAGTCGCATCTGTGCGCCGCTGATCTCGGTCGTGGAAACCCAGGTGTAGCCCTGGGCGCCGGTCAGCTTGGCAACGGCGGCCTTGAGCCGGTCCTCGGCCTCGCCGGCGTGGAGGCTCAAGAAGGCGGCACTGGCGAGGGCGGCGGTGAATAGGACGGATTTCATCTTTGGACGCGACCGAAGACCGTCGACTTTGGCCCCGGTTACGACGAAAGGCCAATTCCAAGCTCCTTGGAACGCCGTCCACCCACCCAAGGAGGGAACGGGTCGGCAACGACGCGGCAATCCCCCCTTTCCGTCCCAAGTGGCTTTCGATGCGTCCGCCCGACGGGTCCCGTCAGGCCCGGTAAACCACCATGACCCCGAAATCGGTGATCAGCTTCTGGGTGGCCATCTCGACGTAGCTGTAGCTGATCGGCGTGATGCTCACGACGGCGCTGTCGCCGATGCGGTTGAGGAATTCGGAGACAACCTCGTCGAACTTGTCCTTCCCGACCTCCTTGCAGTCCGAATGCCGGATCGTCTTCACCCGAAGGCCAGGCTTCTGGTCGCGGGAGACGGCGTCGAGGGACTTGTTGGGCTTCTGGATGAGGGATTCCACGGGATTGGAGGTGACGGGCACGCTGATGCGTTTCTCGATCTTCGGAGCCGGGGGCTGCGGGCTCATTGCAACGGGCGCTGCGGGGGATCCCGGCGGTCCGCCAACAGGCTCCGGCGCAACTGCGGCGGGCACTTGGATGGGCTTGTGGCAGGATGGGCAGTCGAACTTCTGTCCTGCCGCCTCGGATTCCACCTCCAGGCTGATTCCACAGCCCGGGCAACTGAACGTGATGTCCATGGGTTCGGTTATTGGAAAGTCTTCGACAACCGCGACAACCGGGATGCGAGGGGGGAACCGGCGGGCGTGCGGGCCTTCACGGCGTTGTAGATCCGGCGTGCTTCCGCCGGGTTGCTCCGGATCAGGATCTGCGCGTAATCCAGCTGGATCGCAGAGAGCCGTGGCTCCGGGATGAAGCGGGCGTTCGCATCCAGCCAGGTCTTCAACGCAGGTGCGCCCGCGGCAGTCGCCGCGGCCAGGGTCGCCTCGGCCTGGGGAGACAGAGCCGGAAGCGCCGCTTCCGGCGAGACATCGAACCCGGCTTCCCGAGCACGGGTGCGCTCCTCCACGTCGGCGGCCTCATAGACCGCCGAGATCCGATACACCCCGTACACGACGGAGGCGATCAAAAGCACCAGCAGCAGCTTGTTCATTCCCCGGGAACCCGAGAGATCCGCGCCCCCAACGCCTGCAGCTTCAACTCCATCCGCTCGTAGCCGCGATCCAGGTGATAGACACGGTTCACCTGGGTCTTCCCACCTGCAGCAAGGCCGGCGATCACCAACGCTGCGGAGGCCCGCAAGTCCGATGCCATCACGGGCGCACCACTCAGCAGTCTCCCGCCCTTGACGATGGCGCTGGGCCCTTCGATCGCGATCTCCGCACCGAGTCGCATCAGCTCGGAGGCGTGCATGAACCGCGACTCGAAGATCCGTTCGGTGATGATGCTCGTGCCCGGGGCCAGACAGGCCACCGCCATCAACTGGGCCTGCATGTCTGTGGGGAAACCGCTGTAGGGCATCGTGGTGATGTCCACGGGACGAAGCACTCCACTTCCCCGCACTGTCAGGGAACCGGCGCTGCGGGTGACGACTCCA
>CAIYXO010000161.1 GCA_903930165.1 uncultured Verrucomicrobiota bacterium
CACCGGGGCGCCGGATCTATGCCGTCGGCGGCAACGAACAGGCCAGCCGGTTCAGCGGCATCCGAACCGGCCGGGTGAAGCTCGGCGTTTTCCTGGTCTCCGGCCTGACGGCGGGGATCGCAGCCCTGCTCTCGCTGGGCTACTACGGTTCCGCCACCTCGGCGGATGGCAATGGCTACGAACTGAACGTGATCGCCGCGGCGGTCGTCGGCGGTGCGAGCCTCAACGGCGGACGCGGCTCCGCGCTCGGTGCGCTGCTCGGCGCATTGATCATCCAGATGATCTCCAGCGGCATCGTCATCCTGGGCATCGACCAGAACTACTCCCAGATCATCATCGGCGGCGTCGTGATTCTCGCCGTGCTGCTCGACCAGGCCAACCAGTGGATGGCCCGCCGGAGCCTGAAGCAGACCTGAGTTCTCCCGGCCGGGGCGCCGGGCCCGAAGGCCTGTTCATGGCTGGCCGCCAGAGGCCGAGGAACCGCTTGGCACCTTCCGCCCGCCTTCGAACCGGTCCTGTTCCATGCGGTAACGCGAGCGGATCGAGCTGAAGACCTTCCGACCCTGGATCTCGGTCGCCATAAGTCCGGTCTCCCACAGGCCTTCAGCGATGGGCTGCCGTTCCATCTGGAAATCCAGCTTCTGGATCGAGGCCGCTATGCCACCCAGCACCTCGAAGCTCCGTGCGAGTTGGGCATCCACCCGGGACAACTCGAAGTCGGTCGCATCAATCCAGAGCCTCCCTTGGAAGGAACGCATCAGACGTTCACCGATGTCGCCGCCGGAAAGCCCCGGCTTGCCAGAGAAGCGGAGGACGAAGTTGGTCCGACCCCGCACCAGTTCCTCACCCTCGAGGGTGTACTGGAACTGCCGGAACACCTCCCCGCCGATTTCCTTCGATTCCTTCCTCTCCTTTCGGCCGGCCTTCGATCTCCCCTTCCCCTTCGGCTTCCGCTCTTCGACGGCAACCTCTTCGTCATCGGGATCGGCGGCCATCTCCGTCCCGCCTTTCCAAGGACGCACCGTCTCGACGCCGTTGGTGGAGGCCACCTGGAGTTCCCGGGTCTTCGTGCGGGTCACCTTCCCGTCCTGGTCCAGTTCCTCGGTGATGGTCACCCGACGGCAACGGTGCCATCGGTCGCCGCCGGAGGGTTGGGCCTGCTCGGACCGTGCAATGAGGCGCTCAACGATCTGGTCCGCAGTCCAAGGCGATTCCGCGGCTAAGGCCGTGATGACGAGCATCCAGGCGATGACGGTTCCAGCCACGAGACTTCTCATGACCGGGATCATGCCAGCCCAACACACCCGGGGCAACGGGGCGGAAGGCTGCAGGGACCGATGGCTTGCCGTTCTGGACGGATGGCATTCCCCGGACCACGGTGCCCTCGTGCAACCGGTCGACATCACGCCGTTCCCGAACGAACTCGCCATCCGATGGAGCGACGGACGCGAGGATTTCCTGCCGCTGGAGACCCTTCGCCGCTTCTGCCCCTGCGCCGGGTGCCTTGGCGAAAAGGACATCTTCGGTACCACCTACAAGCCGCCGGAGAAGCCCTACGGGCCGCACGCCTTCCAACTGAAGCGCCTCAGTCCCGTGGGCGGCTATGCGGTCCAACCGGTCTGGGGCGACGGCCATGGCACCGGGCTCTACACATGGGAATGGCTGCGGCGCGTCGGCGACGCCG
>CAIYXO010000162.1 GCA_903930165.1 uncultured Verrucomicrobiota bacterium
CCATGCGCCGCCTCGCACGCTGGTTTCCGCTCCTGCTCCTGTTGCTCCCCTCGGCCCACGCAGGCCGCACCTCGGTTTCCATCTCGGGCGACGAGTTCCGGGTCAACGGGGTTCCCACCCATGCCGGCCGCTTCTGGCAGGGACACAAGATCCAGGGACTGCTGCTCAACGCACGCCTCGTCCAGGGCACCTTCGACGACCGCAATCCCGACACCGCGTCCCGATGGGCCTATCCCGACACCGGACGCTGGGATCCGGACCGCAACACCCGTGAATTCGTCGAGGCGATGCCGGAGTGGCGTCGACACGGTTTGTCCGCCTTCACCCTGAACCTCCAGGGGGGCTCCCCCGAGGGCTACTCCAAGGATCAACCCTGGCACAACAGCGCGTTCGCCTCCGACGGCAGCCGGGATCCTGCGACCTTCGAAAGGCTCAACCGCATCCTCCGTCGGGCGGACGACCTCGGCATGGTGGTCATCCTCGGGCTGTTCTACTTCGGGCAGGACCAACGCCTGACCGACGAGGCCGCCGTCGTCCGCGCGGTCGACGAGACCGTGGAGTGGATCCACGACCAGGGCTGGCGCCATGTCATCGTGGAGGTGAACAACGAGTGCGACATCGGCTACGACCACGCGATCCTCCGCCCCGACCGGGTCCACGAACTGATCGAGCGGGTGCACCGGAACCGGCGTGAATCGAGACGCCTGCTCGTCGGGACCAGCTTCTCCGGTGGAACCCTTCCATCGACCAACGTGGTGAAGGCGTCGGACTTCCTTCTGCTTCACGGGAACGGCGTCTCGGATCCGGCGAAGTTGGCCGAACTGATCCGGAAGGCCCGCAAGCTGGATGGCTACCGCCGGATGCCGGTCGTGGTGAACGAAGACGACCATCCGGGGGAAAGGCTTCCGGACGAGCATTTCACGGCCGCCATATCGCAATCCGCGGGTTGGGGCTTCTTCGACTACCGCCGCCGGGGAGAAGGAGCGTCGGAGGGCTTCCAGAATCCGCCCGTGGACTGGGGAATCCACGGCGACCGCAAGAAGGCCTTCTTCGCGCGCCTTGCCGAGGTCACAGGAAGTCCGGTGAATGGGGCCGAATACGTCTCCGAGCCAGGAGAACGCTGGTGGAAGGGCAACGTCCACACACACACCCTTTGGAGCGACGGCGACGACTACCCGGAGATGGTCTCCCAGTGGTACAAGGAACACGGCTACCACTTCCTGGGCCTGACGGAGCACAACCTCTTCCTCGAAGGCCAACGCTGGATCACCGTGAAGACGAACAAGTCCGACGTGGAAGCCCTCAGGAAATACCGCAAGGAATTCGGCCGGCGGGTCGAGGAACGTCGGGTCGGCACGCAGACCCAGGTGCGCCTGAAGCCCCTGGCCGAGATCCGGCCGCTGCTCGAGCAGGCGGGACGATTCCTGATGGTCCCCTCCGAGGAGATCACCGGCGGCCACCTCACCGCACCGGTGCACATCAACGGGATCAACCTTCGCGAACCCGTCGAACCCAAGGGAGGAAGCAACGTACTGGACGTCATGCAGCGGGTGGTCGACGCCGTCCGGATACAACGGGGCAAGACCGGCCAGCCCATGTTCGCCCACATCAACCATCCGAACTTCGGCTGGGGCATCACCGCCGAGGACCTCATGAGGTTGGAAGGCACGCCGTTCTTCGAGGTCTACAACGGCCACCCGACCGTCCACAACCTCGGCGACGCGAAGCATGCCGGCATGGAACGGGTCTGGGACATCCTGCTCGCGTGGCGCCTCGGCGAGTTCCACTTGCCACCGATGTACGGCCTGGCGGTGGACGATTCCCACGCCTACCACAAGACCGGTCGCGACAAAAGCAACGCGGGCCGCGGTTGGATCCAGGTGCGGGCGGCGGACCTCACTCCAGAGACCCTCGTCGAGGCCATGGAACGCGGGGATTTCTATTCGACCTCCGGCGTGGAACTGGCCGACGTCCGGCGCGAAGGGGACCGTCTGCGGATCCGCATCCAGGCGGCACCCGGGGTGACCTACCGGACCCGCTTCATCGGCACCCGACGCGACTTTCCCCGGGAGTCGAGCCCGGTCACAGGTCCGAAGATCGATCCCTCGCGAGTCACCCGCGAATACTCCCCGGCAATCGGGGAGGTGCTCGCCGAAACCACCGGTACGGAAGCCGTCTACCGGTTCCGCGGAGACGAGCTCTACGTCCGCGCACACGTCATCTCCTCCCGCCCGATGTCGAATCCGGTCGCGAAGGACGAACTGGAGCAGGCCTGGGTGCAACCGGTGCTCCCCTGAAGCGTTTCCGCGGTCGGAACTGCGGCCCTCCGAGGGTGCGCCGCGAATTCACCCCTTGCACGGAACACCTCCCCGGTTACGGTCCCTCGACAATTCGGGCTGTTTCAGTCCGGTTTCCGCCATGATCGACAACACGAAGGTCCGTTACTTCGACAACAACGCCACCACCCGAGTCGCTCCCGAGGTGGTCGAGGCCATGCTCCCCTTCCTGAGCGAGATGTGGGGAAACCCGTCGAGCGCCTACGCCTTCGGGGCGCAGGTTCACGGACATGTGGAAAAGGCGCGGGAGAAGGTGGCTTCCCTGGTAGCTGCGGATCCGAAGGAGGTCGTGTTCACCAGCTGCGGTACGGAGGCGAACAACTCCGCCATCCACAGCGCCCTCGTGACCACCGGCAAGCGCCACGTGGTCACCACCGCGGTGGAACACAGCGCCAACATGAACTTCGGCGCCTACCTCGAGAAGCGGGGCTTCGAGGTGACCTACCTCCCGGTCGAGAGCGACGGCTCCTTGGATCTCCATCTCCTGGAGAAGTCCATCCGCCCCGATACCGCGATCGTCTCGGCGATGATGGCCAACAACGAGACCGGGGTGCTTTTCCCGATCGAGGAGATCGCGGCCATCTGCCGCAGCAAGGGGGTCCTTTCCCACACGGACGCCGTCCAGGTCCCGGGCAAGCTCAAGATCGACGTGCGGCAGCTCGGCGTGGACTTCCTGTCCCTGAGCGCCCACAAGCTGCATGCGCCGAAGGGGATCGGAATGCTCTATGTGAAGCGGCGGACCAAGTACCAGCCGTACCTGATCGGCGGCCACCAGGAGCGGGGCCGTCGTGGCGGCACCGAGAGCGTGGCCAACATCGTCGCCTTCGGCCGGGCCGCCGATTTGGCGCTGGCCAGCATCGAGGACGAAAACGTGCGGGTGCGCGGCCTGCGCGACCGTTTCGAGAACTGGGTCCTTGGCAACATCCCCAACACCGTCCGCAACGGCAACCGCAGCAACCGGCTTCCGAACACGGCCAACATCGCCTTCGACTTCGTGGAGGCCGAGGCGGTTCTGCTCCAGCTCGACCAGGTCGGCATCTGCGCCAGCTCCGGTTCGGCCTGCACCACCGGCTCCCTCGACCCCTCGCACGTCCTCACCGCCATGGGCCTCAATCCGATGCGGGCCCGGGGCTCGGTGCGCTTCAGCCTCGGCATCTACAACACCGAGGAGGATGTGGACTTCCTGATCTCCAAGCTCGGACCGATCATCCATCGGCTCCGCGAGATCTCGCCGCTGAGTCCCGAGCATCCGGACAACGACAAGTACGACATCGAGGCCGCCCGCGTGAAGCACGAGGAGGAGATGGCCAAGGCCGGCGTCCACGGCTGACCGCCGGATCCCCAGCGGAACCATGCGGGCCGGACGGCTTTCGGGCCATCCGGCCCGTTTCCGTTTCCGGATGCGGCGAAGCGTTAGTTTCCGGGGCTCCGCCGCTTCAACGGCCGCGGTACACGCAACGCGAGGTGCAGGTCTCGGCGATCACGACCTCGCTCAGGAGGGGAAGCACCGGCTTGAGGCGTTCCCAGATCCACACCGCCAGCCGTTCGCTCGTCGGATTCTCCAACCCGGGGATGTCGTTGAGATAGTGGTGGTCGAGCTGGTCGAAGACCGGTCGGAACGCCGCCTTCACGTCCGCGAAGTCCATCACCCAGCCGGTCTCCTCCCCGACCGGTCCCTCCAGGACGATCTCGATGACCCAGCTGTGCCCATGAAGGCGCGCACACTTGTGGCCTGGAGGGACGTTGGGCAGCCGGTGTGCCGACTCGATCTGGAAGGATTTGCGGAGTTCCATGGAAAGGGTTCGTGGAAGAATCAGGTCTCGAGGTCGGTCCAGGCAACCAGGTCGCCCAGGGCCGGACGGCCGTCATGGCGCCACAGCGCGGGCGGATCCTGCATCCGTCCCACCGGACAGATGCGGCTCGCACCCCACCGGGCCAGGCGGACGCTCAGCGCATCCATGCGGTCGTCCGGGGCCGCCACGGCGACGGTGGAAACCTGGTGCCGGACCGGTTCGGCGAAGCGCAGCACCTCGTCGAATCCGCGCACCGGCTTGACGTAGACGAAGCGGTTCAGACACGAGGCCTTGAACCGCGGGTCCCCGTCGAGGACGACCGTCCACGCCGTCGATCCCTCGCTGGCCCAGACCTGGGCGGAAGTGGACGTCTCGAAGAAAAGCGACCCCGACAGGTTCCGCTCGGAAACCGCGGAGGCCGCGGCCGCCCTCAACGCATAGGCCGTGCGACGCGATGCGATGGCGGCCGCCTCCCCGGTGGACAGGTCACCGCGGGGCTCCGTCGATTCGCGACGCGCCAATTCCTCCGCCAACTCCCCGGCAAACCGCGCCGCCATCCCCTCCGCCTCCTCCTCCACGTAGTAGACGTGCGGAGAAAGGCACCCGAGCTGGTTCCACGCCGTCACGTCGTCCGCGGCGGCCCGGACCAAACGCTTCATGGCATAGGTCGACTGCGATTCCCGGGAGATGAATCCGAAACTCAGCCTGTGGCCGTAGGCGACCAGCCGCTTTCCCTGGGGAATCCGCCGCCGGACCGACTCCAGCATCTCGTCGCCGCCCGTCGCGGTGATGCAGCCCGCTTCCTCGAACAGCGCCTCCTCCAGGCTCGCCGCGCCGGGTTCGGCATGCGACCACGCCACCAGCTCCAGGGAAGAACCCAGCTTGGATTCGGTCGCGGCGAGGGAATGCGCGAAAAGCCGCGGGATCAGGGCGCCACGACGCGGGCACTTCACGACCTGCGCCGACCGGGTCAACAGCCCGAGCACCATGGAGAAGAGCGCCGGATTCGGCAGGTTCCCCGCCGTGAGATGCACCAGCAGCTCGGGACCGACCGCCAAGGAACGGCGCCCTCCGCGCATCTCCACCGCCGTCGAGGTGAAGTCGTCGAGTCGGCGCACGTCGCCGAGGTCCTGCACGATCAGCGCCTCCAGGTTCTCGACGGTGAGTTGGCGGAAGAAGGCGTCGAGACCCCGCGAGAGAGTCGCCACACCGAAGCCGGTCTCGCCCGGCCCTTCGCGCAGCGCCACCTCCCGGAACCCGAACCCCGGCTCCAACCACTGCTCCGCGGTGTAGGCCAGGATCTCGACCAGCGTCCGCGTGCGTTGACGGAGCAGCCAATCCTCCCGGTTCCTGCGCAACGCGAAACAGGCGTCCCGCAACGTCGTCGGGCTGAGTTCGAGGGCGGGCCCCAGGTCCGCCAGGAAGAGGTTCGGGAGGTTCATGGAGTCATCAGCGAACAACCACGCGGTTCCGCCGTCTCCGCACGGCCGAGCAGACGGAACAATCCGCCGCGGCGCTCGGCCAGGTCCCCGGTCTCGACCGCCATCACCGAACCCACGTTCGAGAGGTCCACGACACGCACCAAGCCCGGGGTCCCCTCCCCGACTTCCTTGCCGGATTCCGGATCCACCAGCAGGAGCCTCGCCCAGGGCGGAAGCTCCAGACCCGATTCGCCTCCATAGGCCTGCGACGACAGCTCGCTCATCCCGTATTCCGTGACCACGCCGTCGCCGGCCAGGCAGAGCCGACCGCGGATCAGCGCATGCAACTCATCACGCGGCACGGACCTCGAACGCCCCTTGTAACCGCCCGTCTCCATCACCCGGGATCCCGGCGGCAATCTCAGGAAGGATCCGGACCCGGCGAGCCGGTCCATCAGGTGGACCATCTGGAACGCGGTTCCGAGCAGCAGGATCGGACGTCCTTCCCGGGCCAGCCGGACCAGGGTCTCCAGGGCCGGTTCGAGCGGCAGATCCCAACCGTCGGCGCCCGGTCGCCCCAGGAAGACGGCTTCGCCCGAGGAAAGACGCCGACCGAGGTGGGCGATCATGTGGACCAGCGACGAGTGGGGCGCGGATCCGGGCTCCGGGGTGAGAGAGACGAATCGGAATCCCCCGGTCGGCAACGGCGCCAATCCCCTCAGGAATCCCGCTTCCAGCGACGCCTCGTACAGGGCCAGGGTCGCGACGGAGTGATGGTGCCTGCTGGGTCGGGTGGCGGTGGTGCCGGACGAATGGAAGACGGCGACCCGATCCGCCGGATCGAGGCTGCTGACGTCGAAGTCCTTGAACGCATGGGTCGGAAGCGCGGGAATCGACTTCCAGTCCGTGACCGACGCCTCGCTGATGCCGAGCGAACGGCACCACACGCCGTAGACGGGGACGTTCCGGCATTGGAAACCGAACAGCCGGAGGGCAAGGGCTTCCCATTCCTTCCCGCTCGGCGGCACGGCAGACCCGGAACTCCGCTCGATGAAGAGGCGGACGTCGGACAGCAGGTTGGAGAACGAGTCGTGCAAGCGGTTTTGGAGGCGCACCGGGACACGGCGCAGCCGGCTGGTTTTCCGCAACAGCCGGGCGAAGCTTCTAGTCGAGCGCCGGAGCGCTGTCCAGCGGCCGCTGGGAACTCGTCGCGGCGTCGCGTGACACCCCGACATCGCCCGGGACCGGGTGGGGCTCCAGGGGATCAGGCCGCCGCCTCGGTCCGGGGAGCTTCCATCTCGCAGGCCGAGGGCGCCATTTCGGCGGTAGGCACCTCGGGCTCTTCGTTCGCGGCGAACAGGTGGATCAGGGTCCGTGCGAAGCGCTCGTTCTCCTGCTCCAGTTGCTCGATCTCGACGGTGACCCGGTTGACGTCCCAAAGGGTCAACTCCTGCGCGACGCGCCCGAGACAGGCCGCAAGGCGCTCGTCGCCGACCAATTGGATGGAACCGCGGAGCGCATTGACCCGGATCGCAGCCATCTGCCAACGATCTCGGCTGATCGCCGAACGCACAAAGGTGATGGCCTCGGTCACCGCGCGTGAGAAGCCGCACGCCAGCTCGAAGTAGGCCTTGTCGTCGAGACAGAGCCGCTCCTGGGCCTCGATGATCGACGAACGCTTCCGCTCGCTCTGGGCCATCGCGTGGCGGATCGCGGACTCGACGTCGGGACGGGTCAGGGGTTTTGCCAGGAAACGGCAGACATCCAACGTCGCGGCCTTGGAAACGTTTTCCCGGAAGGCATTGGAAGTGGCCATGACCACCGGAGTGTGCGCGATCTTCGGAAGATCCCGCACCTTCTTGAGGAACTCGAACCCGTCCAGGTTCGGCATCATGATGTCGCAGACGATGATGTCCGGATAAGGAGGCTTTTCCAGGAGGTCCAAGGCGGCCAAGCCGTCGTCGCATTCGACTACCAGGAACGGGACGTCCTTCGGCAGCATCGCACGGAAGATGCGCCGGCAAGTCCGGTCGTCGTCCACCACGAGGATCCGGATGCTGCCGTCCGTGGGCTGCGTCTCCGCGATTTCCTCCATCGCGGGCCGCGAGATGACGCGTCCGATGGCGGCCATCATCTTGCGGATGTCCGCAAGCTCCGCCGGGGCCAAGGTGATCCCGATTTCGAGGCGGTTGCCGCCCGAGAGCATCGCCTGCGCGCGTTCTCCCGCATCCACCATCATCGACCGGATGCCTTGGAGCATCTGGCTTTGCGGCTGAACGACCTCCTTCTCCTCCGATTCGGCCGCCCGCCCAAAGTCGGCTCCGGAGGTCGGCGCCGGCCCGACGATGGGGAGATCGGTGGAGTCTCCCTTCGCGAGGGAAACCTGCGCCTCCAAATCCCGGATCTTTGCCTCGAGACTCATCACGGTCCCACGGGCATCCGCCAAGGCGGTGCTGGAAGCGTTGGCTTCCTGGGGAACCGCAGGACGCTCGTCGGCGGAACGGGACTTGGCGAACGCTCCGAAATTGACCCAGAGGTAGATTCCTTGGGCAAGGATCAGCGGGGTGGCGATGGTGAAGATCCAGAGGACCACCAGCTTTCCGGTACCTTCCTCGAGACCGAATCGCGCCAGGACTCCCGCCACCAACGCAAGAAGCGCGGTGAGCAGGAGAAACAGCAACTGTCGGCGTAATCCTTGGATACCCATTGTTCAGGGAAGATCAGGGAAGGCAAAGGCGACGGATGTCCCCCTCGCTCCCACGGATCCCTCCCTGTTTCACACCATCGGCCACGGACTGGAATTCTTGAGCGGCAAGTGGTGTAACTTACAGGCCTTCAACCGATTCAGAAACTATTGATGATGAGAAACCTAGGGGTCACGAGCGACGTCGGCGCCACAATGGAAACACCACCAGTCCCACCATGACCACGCCGGCCGCCCAAGTGGAAGGCTCGGGGACCGCGGCTCGACCGCCCCCTGGGTCCACCGAGAACCCGCTACCCGCTGTGATCCAAGCGCTTCCGCCTCCCGCAAGGGACTGGACATGCGCGACGCTGATGGACTCGTCCTTGCCCTCGGAAAGCGTCTCCACCAGGAGATCGTAGATGCTGAGTCCGCCTTCCCGCTCGAGCAGGATCGAGTACACACCGCCGGCACCGAGGCGATCCCGACGCGAATTCGGCAGATTCACGTCCAGGTCGAACCGGAATCCGCCGCCGGCGTTCTGGTCGTCCTGACGGCCTTGGTTGAAGTCCACCCGACCGGTGAAGTTCTCCCGGGACACCTCGGAGATCCGGACCGAACCCGGATCGATCGACTCACGGAAATTGAAGAAGAACGAGGAGACGAACTCCTGGTCCTTGAGGCCGGAGGCATCCAGGGTCAAAAGGACCGCTTCGGCGGAATCACCCTTGGTGTCGGTGAAGGTCGCGGTGAGCCAGGGACGGTCTCCTGCCGGCGTTTCGTCGCCGGAGTAAACCAACGAGTACTCGATCGTGACCGTTTCGGCCGCCATGCCCGACGCAAAGACTGCCGTGAAGACGGCCGAGCTGAGTTTTCGCACTGGTATTTGGACTCCCTCCGGTCGGTCCTTGGTCCTGACCGGATGCAGGGAGTATCGACCCTTTTGGGAGAGGACCGCAGTCCAATTATACCCTAGGGAAATCCGGAGGGGCTGAAATCAGCCTCCCTGCGCGTGCCGGCGACGACGCGCACCACTCCAGAGCAGCAGCCCCCCGACCACCGCCATCGCTCCGGTGGTTGCAGGCTCCGGAACCGCCGCCGCCCCTGGGTCCTCCTGGGAGAACCTGGAGCCCGCGGTCACCCAAACGCTGCCGCCATCCGAAAGGGACTGGATGTGCGCCACGCTGAGGGATTCGTCCTTCCCCTCCGACAACGTGGTCACCAGGAGGTCGTAGATTCCGATCCCTCCTTCGCGCTGGAGAAGGAACGACAACTGGCTTCCCTCACCCATCCGTTCGCGCCGGGAAGTGGGCAAGTCCACCTCCAGGTCGAACCGGAAGCCGCCGCCGGCATTCTGGTCGTCCTGCCGGCCGAGCCGGAACTCGGGCTCTCCCTTGAAATTGTTGCCCACCACACCGGAAATGCGGACGGAACCCGGATCGATGGACTCCCTGAAGTTGAAGAAGAACGAGGAGACGAACTCCTTGTCGACCAGACCGGTCACATCGAGGGTCACCAGCACCGACTCGCCCAGGTCGCCCTTGACGTCTTCGAACCTCGCCGAAAGCCAAGGCGGTTCGCCGATCGGCTTGCTGTCGCCGGAATAGACGACGGAGTACTCGATCGAGGCAATGTCAGCCAGGAGGCCGGTTGCCGCCAAAAGGCCGGCGGCGACGGATCGGATGACGGTTCTTGAGACCATGAAGTTTGGGTTGGAATCCCCCCCCCTGAAGGGATTCCGGAGGGATTTCCTAAGGCAATCACCTGATGTCGCAACGAAAAAGACGGGAATGGATGGGGGTTGCTCTGGATTCCCTACCGCAAGGATCCACCTCGCCGGAAACGGCGGACGCGGCAAACACCTTCCAAGCGGCACGCCACTCCGAGGATCCGGATCGTCACCGGACCACCTCGACTGGCAGGCTGCTCTCGTGTCGGAGATCGAACTCAACGAGTCCTTCCTGTCCAAGTCCGCCGGATGGGAAGTGATGAAGG
>CAIYXO010000163.1 GCA_903930165.1 uncultured Verrucomicrobiota bacterium
GGCCTGGATGGACCACGAGATCAGCAGCAGCCAGCTCGGCGCGGGCCAGGTCGGCTGGGACTGGGCGTGCCTGCAGCTCGACGACGGACGGGAGGTCATGGCGTACCGGATGCGACGCGCAGACGGTTCGACCGATCCCTTCTCCACGCTCGCACGGATCGAGGCGGACGGGACCGTCCGCCACCTGGATCCGACGGGATTCCTGTGGACGGCGGAAGGGACCTGGAAGAGCCCGCGTTCAGGCGGCGTCTATCCGGCGGGCGTCCGGCTGGAGATCCCGAAGGACCCCACGGTCGGCGGGCCCGCCACGACCTACAGGTTGAGGCCGCTGGCAGCGGATCAGGAACTCTCCGGCGGGGCCGGCGGAATTCCCTACTGGGAAGGCGCGTGCGAGGTCCTGGACGAATCCGGGAAGCGGATCGGGCGTGCCTTCCTCGAGATGACCGGGTACGCCGGCGACCTTGGCGCCGCACTGCGGCCGCGCTGACGTTCCTCAGACGGTTTCCACCGCCCGTCATCTGCGGAAAAGCCCCCGCTTGGCATGCGCCCTGGGACCGGCGTTCATCGGGATGTGCGCTGCATCATCACCGCCGGACCGACCTTCGAACCGCTCGACCGGGTTCGGCGACTGACCAACCACTCCACCGGCAGCCTCGGCACCGGCTTGGCGAACCACTTCGCCATGCTGGGATTCGAGACCGTCCTTCTGCGCGGTTCCCTCTCCACCGCAGCACCGCCGGTCGCCGCGGTCCGCGTGGTTTCCTTCGGCACGGTTGAGGAACTGGGTGCCCGCCTCGCAGATGAGTCGGACAACGGCCCCGTCGCCGTGTTCCACGCGGCGGCGGTCGGCGACTACCGCTTCGGCGAAGTCATCCAGGAACAGGCGGACGGCACGCGCAGCGTCGTCGTCGGAGGCAAGATCGCGACCCGTGGGGGGCGCCTCTTCGCCGAGCTCCTTCCGACGCGGAAGCTGCTGCCGGGACTGCGCGACCTCTTCCCGCTCGGACGGATCGTGGGATGGAAGTACGAGGTGGACGGGAACCGGGACTCGGTCCTGGACCGCTGCCGTCATCAGCTCCAGGAAGCGCGGACGGACCTCTCGATCGCGAACGGCCCGGCCTATGGCGCGGGGTTCGGATGGGTGACCGCGACGGAACACCGCATCCTGCCGGATGCCCCGGCGCTCTACGAGGCCCTGGCGACGTTGGCCCGTTGAGGCGGAACGACGCGGAAGGGATTGGCACGCAAAACCGCAAAGCCGCTGGGGACAGGGAGGAACCCTTGGATTCCCGCGCCCCGTTGGCGTCTTGGCGTCTTGGCGTATTCGCGTGAGGTCGATCCTCGCTCGCTTCCGAGAGGCCCCGGTCAGTTGCCGCGGACACCGGCAGGCGCTCCGGAGTTGAACCGCTGTGTGTCGTACTGGGCCGGAGCCTTGTTGGTGCTCGAGTAGGACTTCACGTCGCCGGCCGCGTTGTTGCCGCGGTTGATGGGGATCAGGGAGCCCGTCTGGTACACCGGACGGCTGTAGGTGCGTTTGGCCTTGGGGGCCTTGGTCGTCGCCGAGGCGGTTTCCTTGTCCGACTGGCATCCCGCCAGGACGAGGGCGGCGAAGGTGGCGGTGAAGGCGAGGAGACGACCGGAGCGGCACTTCATTCGGCCCTGCTCCTAACGGTCCGGGCCACGGGGTGCAAGGCCGCGGTAGAGGGGAGCACCGCTTCAGGGCTTCCCGAGCCAGACGAGAGCGCCGGCGAGGTCCTCGAACTCCCCGTCCAGCTGGGCCTCGAAGGCGTCGGCGAGAAGTCGCCCCATCTGCGGTCCCGGAACGGCCCCCCGCTCCAGCAGATGGCGCCCGAGCAGGATGGGCCGGGGAGCCGCGGAGGCCAGGGCCATCCGGCCGGCCGCCTCGCGGATGGCCGTGACGGTCGCCGGCTCGCCGACGGGCCTTGGTGGACGGCCCGAGGCGTCCGCGGTCATCACCGCGCAGAGCTCCTCGATGTTCGAAGGCGAGAGCCGGCAGGCGAGCCGACGGAGCATCCGGGGCGACGGGTTCTCGGATCGTGCCATGTGGTTGGCGACCAGCGGCGGAATCCGGTCACGGATCCCATGGGGACATCCGAACCGGTCGAGGAAATCCAACGCCAACGGAACGCCGGCGCCCTCGTGTCCCGGCGAGACGATCCGCACCCGATCCCCGCGCTGTTCTTCACGGGTGCAGGATGCCTTTCCCAGGTCGTGCAGCAGCACGGCCAGCATCAGGACGGTCCGCGTCGGCTCCGGGGACGAGCGCCAGGATGCGGACGAAGCCAGCGCGTCGACGCAATGTCCGGTGTGCGTCCAGGCGTCGCCCTCGGGATGCCACTCCGGGTCCTGGGGCACGCCCTCGAGCGCCTTCAGCTCGGGTGTGTGGACCCACCATCCGGAGTCGCGCAGGAAACGGAGGCCAGCGGACGGACGGACCGAACGCGAGGCCCATTTGAACCACTCTTCCCGCACCCGTTCCGCAGGCAGCTCCCGGTACGAATCCACGATGGTGCGGCACAGTCCCAGGGTCTCCTCCGCGGCGACCAGGTCGAACCGCGCACAGAACTGCATTCCGCGGAGGACCCTCAGGGGATCCTCCACGAAGGCGGGCCCGGTGTGGCGCAGCACCCGCGCGCGGAGGTCCGCCTCGCCACCGTGGTGGTCGACCAACCCGCGTCGACGCGGATCCCACATGAGGGCGTTCAGCGTGAAGTCCCTCCGCGCCGAGGCCTCCCGGGTGTCGAGAGTGGGGTCCACCTCGATGTCGAATCCGCGGTGGCCGGTCCCGGCCTTCGAGTCGCGGCGTGGCAGCGAGAAGTCCCAGACGTCTCCCGACGGATGGGAGAGCTTCACCACGCCGAAGGCGCGACCGACCAGATCCACCCGGCCGTGGTCCGACAGGATCCGGGCGAGGCGGTCCATCGTGAGGCCGTAGACCTCGACGTCCACGTCCTTGACCGGCACACCGAGGAGCCAGTCGCGGACGGATCCCCCCACGATGTAGGCGCGCTCCAGTCCGGCCGTCCCGAGCAGGATGCGCAGGAGCGCCGGGGGAAGGGTCTCGTTCATGGATCCGCGACGGGCCGGGTTTCAGCGGCAGGAAGGAAGCCCGGCCGCCGCGCGGATCGAAGCCCACGGTTCGAGGGACGAGACGTCGACCATCGACGGCTCGGCGGCCTCCGCCGGTGACAGGATGGCGAGGAACACGACCGGTTCACGGAACGGGTTGTAGGTGCCATGCACCTCGCCCTTCGGGATCAGGACCATCTCTCCCGGATGCAGGATCCGGTGTTCGCGTCCGCACCACTGCTCGGCCTGGCCCGAGACCACGTAGATGATCTCCTCGCGGGTCGGGTGGTGGTGGAAGGCATGGCACCGGCCGGGTTCCATGGTCGCGCGGACCATCAGGAGTTCCCGACAGGGGACGATGTCGGGACGGGACATCCACGCGTTCAGGGTGAACGGGGAGATCTCCGTGACGGTTTCGGACGCGGTCACGAACCGGCGGACGTCGATGTCGGCGGCGGGAGGCACGGCGCCATTCCGCCCGAGAGCCGGGACGGCGCCAAGCCATTCCGCCTCGGCGGGATCAGGCGCCGACCTGGCGGCTGATCGCCGCGCAGATCACCGCGGACCAGCGTTCGAGCTCGTCGTTGTCGGGGCCCTCGATCAGGAGACGGGCCTTGGGCTCGGTCCCGGAATACCGGAGGAGCACCCGGCCTCCGCGCGGAACCACCGCCGCCTCGGCCTCCCGGACGAGGTCCAGCACCTGCTCCAGTTCCTCGAACGGACGCTTCTCCTTCACACGGACGTTGTGGACCACCTGCGGATAGCGGGTCCAGCACTGGGCCAGCTTGGAAAGGGGACCGCCCCGGCTCTTCATCGCGTTCAGGATCTGCAACGCCGCAACCAGGCCGTCGCCCGTCGAACTGTGGTCGCGGAAGATCAGGTGACCGCTCTGCTCGCCGCCGAAGTTGTAGCCGTTCTCGAGCATGGCATCGATGACATGCTTGTCGCCGACCGGGGTGCGGATGACGGAGCCGCCCGCGGCATGGATCGCTGCGTCGAGCCCGGCGTTGCTCATCACCGTGGCCACCAGCGTCTTCTTGGCCAGGGTCCCGTCCTGCAGCATCTGGAGCGCACAGATCGCCATGATGTCGTCGCCGTCGATCAGCTTGCCCGTCTCGTCGCAGAGCAGCACCCGGTCGGCGTCGCCGTCGTGCGCGATGCCGATGTCAGCCCGGTATTCGCGCACCTTCGTGCAGAGGGTCTGCGGATGCATCGAGCCGCATTCACGGTTGATGTTGGTGCCGTTGGGCTGCGTGCCGAACGGGATCACTTCGGCCCCGAGCTCCTGGAGAACGGTCGGCGTGGTCTTGTAGGAGGCGCCGTGCGCGCAATCGACCACGATCCGCATGCCTTCCAGGGTCAGGCCGCGCGGGAACGCCGTCTTCGCGTGCTCCACGTAGCGGCCGATCGCGTCGTCCACGCGGAACGCCTTGCCGATCTCGCCCGCCGTGGGACGCACGGTTTCGATGTCCCCGCTGAAGACCAGCTGCTCGATCAGGGTCTCGGTCGTGTCGTCCAGCTTGTAGCCGTCCGGGCCGAAGAACTTGATGCCGTTGTCGTCGTAGGGGTTGTGGGAGGCGGTGATGACGATGCCCGCGTCGGCGCGGAGGGAACGGGTGACGTAGGCGACGCCGGGTGTCGGAAGCGGGCCGATGAAGACCACGTCCACGCCCATGGAAAGCACGCCGGAACTGAGGGCGTTTTCCAACATGTAGCCGGAGAGCCGAGTGTCCTTGCCGATCACGATGCGATGGCGGACCCGGTTCCGGGCTTGGCTCTGCCGGTTGCGGAAGACGTGGGCGGAAGCCCGGCCGAGCTTGAGGGCGGTCTCCGCGGTCACCGGCTCGATGTTGGCACGGCCGCGGACGCCGTCGGTTCCGAAGATGCGCTTGTTGTTCGGCATAGAAGACCTCGGGACGATGGCGGAAAGCGTGCGGACCAACAATTCCGAATCGGACCGCGACCGTCGTGTCACGTTCTCGCGTCGGAGCCGACTCCGGGATTGCAGCGGGCGGTGGGCAGGGTTTTCTTCGGAAGGATCCCTCCCGAACCATGAAGACCGCTCCAAGCCTTCCCGCTTCCCGCCGCGGTGGATTCACCCTCATCGAGCTGCTGGTGGTGATCGCCATCATCGCGATCCTCGCCGGCATGCTCCTGCCCGCCCTCGGGAAGGCCAAGGCGAAGGCCCATCAGACCGCCTGCCTGAGCAACCTGCGGCAGATCGGCCTCGCGTTCGCGCAGTACCTTCCCGACAACAACGAGACCTATCCCGGAGTGGCCTCGAAGGGCGCCTACGAGCCCATGGTCGAGGACTGGATCTTCTGGAACCTCAACCGCGCCACTTCCCGTCCGGGCTATCCGCGGGAGTACTTCAACGACGCCAGGAACTCCGCCATCGCCCGGCACATCGGCGCCTTCACCACCAACCTCTTCCGTTGCCCCGCGGACCGTGATGTCCTGCAGCGGGAGAAGGAGTGGAGGGCGCGGCCGACGTCCGGCAACCCGTACCTCTACTCGTACTCCCTGATCAGCTACATCACCGACCGCAACCGCGGGGTCGGCTCGATCTACCAGCCGGGCCAGACGCCGCTGCACTTCCGGAGCCCCGAGATCACCCGGCCTTCCGACAAGATGGTGGTCGCCGAGGAGAACGGGAACGCCAACGCCTTCCCCGGGGCGGGCATCATCGACGACGGACGGTTCGTCCCCGGCGACGGCACCTCCGGAAACGTGCTTTCCGGGCGGCATCGCCTTTCCAGCAGGACCACCGCCCGCGACTACCTTTCCGGGATGGGAGACGTCCTCTTCGCCGACGGCCACGTGTCCGCCATGACCGTCCGGTCCAGCACGCTCCGGGAAAGCTACGATCCGGTCTATTGATCCAGGGGTGGACTTGCGGGAGCGAAACCGGGTTGCAGATCGCCTTCCGCCAACACGACGGCTGACCGTGGGTTCGCGGTCCGAGGAACCGAGGAACACCCAGGAGCGACAGGCTGGAACACCAGACGACCCATTGGCCGCCCACGATGCGTCAGCGACACGGCGGAGAGTTGGGACGGGCGGCCCTGGTGGATCTGTGCGGACTGCATTTGCGGGCGGCCGGGGGGCTGTACGCCTCCGGTTTAACCGATTCCGCGCCAATCTGCGCAACGGGGCGGCACGGTCCGTGGCGATCGCGGGCGGCTCGGGATCCGGGTTCTCCCGGCTCCCGTCGATGCTTGCCGCGGAAGGATGCCAGGCTAAGATCGGACCCGTTCCCCCGACGTCGGCGTCTGATGCGTCCGGGCCGCTTTCGAACCCCATGAACTCCGGTCGCCGCCTCCATTGGGAACCGCCGTCGATGGAGTCCATCCAGACGCTCCTGCCCCAATATCGATTCCTGTCCCTGATCGGCCAAGGGGGCATGGGCGCCGTCTTCAAGGCCATCCAGACCTCCCTGAATCGGCCGGTCGCCATCAAGGTGCTGCCGGCCGACCTGGTGTCGGACGAGGAGTCGAACCACTCCGCCCGCTTCCGACAGGAGGCCTTCACCCTGGCCCGGCTCAACCACCCGGGCATCGTCGTCGTCTTCGAGACGGGCGAGGCGGGCGACCTGCTGTACATCGTCATGGAATTCGTGGAAGGCGTCGACCTCGCCCGCAGGATCGCGACGGAGGGCCGCTTGACGCCGGGGGTGGCCGCGGACTTCCTGATCCAGGTCTGCGAAGCCCTCGACTACGCCCACCGGAACGGGGTGATCCACCGCGACCTCAAGCCGGCGAACCTGCTCCTGACCCCCGAGGGCCGCGTCAAGATCGCCGACTTCGGACTGGCCAAGCACAACGGGATGGAACACGCGGGACTCACCCGTTCCCATGTCGCGGTCGGCACCTCGGACTTCATGGCGCCGGAGGCGATGACACCGGGCATGGTCCTGGACCAGAGGGCGGACATCTTCGCCCTGGGTGTGACGCTCTACCAGGCCCTGACCGGGGAGGTCCCGCGGGGCTTGTGGACGGCACCGAGCGTCCGGTCTGGCGTGGATCCGAGGTTCGACTCGATCGTCGACCGGTCCATGGAGCCGGACCGCGAGCACCGATACCCGAGTTCACTCGAATTGGCGCGGGACCTCGACGACATCCAGCGGACCTCGACGACACCCGTCCTGGGCCGGCGGGAGGGGAAGGGAATGCTTCCGATCCACGGGGTCCTGCTCCGCCTTCGCACGATTCCCGCGTCGTGGAAACGGGTCGCGACGACCGGCCTTGCCGTCGGGGCCGCCCTCGTCGTTCCGATCCCGGGATCCTGGCTGGAACCC
Source organism: uncultured Verrucomicrobiota bacterium (assembly GCA_903930165.1). Taxonomy (GTDB): domain Bacteria; phylum Verrucomicrobiota; class Verrucomicrobiia; order Limisphaerales; family UBA9464; genus SXXZ01. Next base: position 7,388 of record CAIYXO010000163.1, read on the forward strand.
CGGTGGCCCCATTCGCCTCCCCGGTGGCACCTTTCGCTCGACGGTACCAACCAGTTCGTACGGATCCCAACCAACGCGGTCCCGTTGACGGGCGACTTCACGATCGAGTGCTGGCTGAACCTCCGGGAGGATCTCCCCCTGCGCCTGAATGCGATCCTCTCACAAGCCACGGAGGATGGATGGCCCCGCTTCCTCGTGGGCGTCTGGCCAACCGGCGAGGTCAGCGTCGGCGACATCTGGTCCCATACGGAGGCGATCGTGCCGCTCGGGGGATGGCACCATCTCGCGCTGGTCCGCGACTCGGACGACACCAGGATCTATGTCGACGGGACATTGAAGGCCCGCCATGGGAGCGCGATCCCCAACCCGGGGCCGGCTCCATGGACGGACATCGGGCGGCAGCTCGACGAACGCCGTGGGGGACTCGCGGGCGGAGTGGGGGAGATGAGGATCTGGAACACCGCCCGCCGGCAGGATTCGATCCGCTTGGACAACGGCAAGGCCTTCGGCCCGGATGAGCCCGGGCTGCTGGTCCGGTACGCCTTCGACGAGGAAGGCGGAGGCGATGCCGTCAACCGCGGATCCGGAGGCGCCGGGATGACGGGCAAGCTGATGAATGGCCTCCGTGGCCGGAGGACGGGCATCGCCGAGGCGGACACCGGGCCGATCTTGCGCACGCCATGAACCCGGCTTCCAAGGACCCGGCCCGGCCGGATGCCGAATCTCCCGGTGTTTCTGGGCGGAGCCGGCTTCCCCGATCGATGGCCCTGCTGGCGCTGGTGGCCTTTGGCCTGGTGGTGTCGCTCCGCATCCAGTGGACGAAGGAGAAGCGGCTCGGACAGGAACCGCCCCCGGATTCGGCAGCCGCGGCCAAGAGGAACACGGAGGAAGTGTTCGTCGACCCCAACCGGGGTTGGTACGCCTATCTCAACGTCTACAACTCCGGGTCCGACGGCGAAGGTCTGCACCACCGGACCAACCTGCATCCCGCGGTGATGAACGCCGGATTCCAGGACGGGAAACTCTTCGTCGGGGCCATGACCAGCCATCCGCCGGACCGGTCTTTGGACGATGCCAACTGGTGGCTTCCGGACGGCACCGGAAGGAAGCGGATGCAGAGCTACTTCTACGTCGAGAACGACCGCTTGGGAGGTCGGACGGTGGTTTTCTCCGGAACCTGCCTCTCCAACACCTTTTCTCCGGAACTGGGCTTCAAGGCCGAAGCCGTGCTGTACAGCTACACGTCCGATTACCTGGGGCGGGAGGCGGCCTCGGCGCCCCTGGTCTCGGGGGGTGATTTCCGGGTTTCCCTCCCAACGCAACCGGGAAGCCATGTCCAGTATGGGATCTGGATCATCGGACCGAACGTGCGTCCGGAACGGGTGGAAGAAGCTGGCAGGGTCTGGGTGGCGACGCAGACAAGACCCACGGCGATTCCGCCCCCTGTCCTCAACCACTTCTCAAACCACGGATTCGAGGCTTCCGGTTTCCCCAACTCCCGGGAAGACGTCGCCGCCAAAGGTGGGCACATACCGGGCTGGACCCTCTCCAACCCTTCGGCGGCGGGCCTGGACGTCCAGGGTGGTGCGATCGCCAACAACGGCGCGGTGCCCAACGGGGTGCGCGTCGCGTTCTTGCGGAGTCGGAACGGGGAGGCGTCCACCCTGGAAACGTCGATCGCGAATCTGATCCCGGGGCGCAGGTACCGCGTCGGATTCCGGGCGAATTCCCGGGAAGGGGGCGGCGAACCGTCGCCGCAATGGTCGATCAACGGCGGAGACTTCCACCCGTTCAAGGCCTGGCCTCCCGTCGGCGGCACGAATCCGTTCCACATGAATTCCGGGGGTTTCATCGCCACCGGACCCTTCGCGAAGCTGGTCGTCAGGAACCGGAGCGGTCCCGACAGCGTCGTGATCGTCGACGACTTCTTCGCGGTCCCGGTTCCCGGGATCGACCTGGACATGGGCCAGCGTCGGGATTCCGGGGAGGCGCCCCCCCGCAGGAACTAGCCTCTGCGGATCGATTCCATCCCGGCGGAGACGGGACCCACCCATTCACCGCAACGGCGCCAACGGCACGCGGTGGGGGGCCGGGAATCCGAACACCATCCGGAGGGAGGCCCTGCCGAGGGAGGCCAGCGGTTCCCTCCCCGCTCCCCGGCGGCTTGTCGGCTTTGCGCGCCGGCCCCTTCCGCATGGTCCCGGACAAAGCTTCAGAAAACAGGGACGACGGCTCCAGGCCGGGAGTCGGCGCTCAGTTGATCCGTTCAACGCGAACCTCCTCCGGCATGGCGTCGGCATGCTGGATGCCCGGGGCGCGCACGTGGATCCGGCGCCCGAAATTCGTCCTCCCCTGGCTGTCGGCGACGTTGACGTAGACCTCGAGATCCTCGGGACGCAGCAGACGCAGTGTGTCGGGCCGGCCGTGCACCTCGACGGACACGGTCGCCGGCGCGATGCGGAACCGGGTGGCGTCGTCGGGCGTGCCCAGCAAGGCCACGGGAATGTCGACGAAGGTCCGCACCCGGGGTCCGGCGCCCTCGGAGAGGCGCTGGAGGTCGAGGTCCGCGTTGACCGTGAACCAGATCAGGATCGCCAGGACGAAGGAGCCGACCTTCTGCCAGCGGTTTTCGGTGAGGAAATCGCGCCAAGCCATGTTTCAGCCTCCGGGTCCCCCGCGGACCTGCCCCAGGTTGAACCAGCGGCGGAACACCCCGAAGGCGTTCCGGGTCTGCGCCCGCCGCACCAGAACCTCGGTCAGGAATGCCCGCAACTGTTCGACCGTGACGTTCCGGGTGAGGACGCCCCGATGGGCGATGGAGATCGCGCCGCTCTCCTCCGAGACCACCACGACCACGGCGTCCGTCTCCTCGCTCAGGCCGATCGCAGCCCGATGCCGGGTGCCGAGGGACTTCGGCAGGTCGCCGCGCTGGGTGAGCGGGAAGATCGCCCCGGCCCGCAGGATCCGGTCCCCCTTGATGATGACCCCGCCGTCGTGGATCGCGTTGTTGGGGAAGAAGATCGTCTCCAGCATCTCCGGCGTGGCCTCGCAGTCGACCGGGATCCCCGACTCCACGGCGTCCTGGAGCGAGATGCTCTGTTCGATCGCGATCAGCGCCCCGATCCGGATCGGGGACATGCGGTCGACCGACTCCACGACCACCTCGAGGTTCTCCCGTTGTTCCTGGGCGTTGTTGAAGACCGGAAGGTTCCCGACTTCCGCGAGCACACGGCGAATCTCGGGTTGGAACAGCACCACGATCGCCAGGGCGAGGAACGGGAAGATCTGGTTGAGCAGCGCGTTGAGCACATCCAGGCGCAGCAGCCGGACGGTCAACGTCAGCACGAGCAGCACCGCGACGAATCCGGTCACCACC
>CAIYXO010000164.1 GCA_903930165.1 uncultured Verrucomicrobiota bacterium
CCGCCCACGAGCGGAATCCTCGGACCGTCTTCGGTGCGATGTTCCAGCTGCGGGTCGAACCGCGTTACCAGAAGATCCGCCGTCTCATCGAGTCGGGCGAGCTCGGACGAGTCGTCCGGGTGAACTGGATCAACACCGACTGGTTCCGCACCGACGCCTACTACGCGAGCGGCGGATGGCGCGCCACCTGGTCGGGCGAAGGGGGCGGCGTGCTCCTGAACCAGTGCCTGCACAACCTCGACGTGTTGTCCTGGCTGCTCGGGCTTCCCTCGGATGTGCGTGCGCAGGTCACCCTCGGGCGAGACCACAACATCGAGGTCGAGGACAACGTCACCGCCCTCCTGGCCTATCCGTCCGGCGCGACCGGCGTCTTCGTGGCCAGCACCGGCGAGGCACCCGGGACCAACCGTCTGGAGATCACCGGGACCCGTGGACGCGTGGTGCTGGAGGACGGGAAGCTGGCGTTCACCCGCAACGAGGAGGACATGGCCGACTTCTGCCGGAGTTCCCGGAGCGGCTTCGCGAAGCCGGGAATCTGGAACGTGCAGATCCCCTTCGAGAACGCGGAGGAACCCCATGCGCAGCTGATGCGGAACTTCACCGCCGCGATCCTCGACGGCACCCCGCTGATCGCGCCCGGCACCGACGGACTCGGCTCGCTGGAGCTCGCGAACGCGATGCTCCTTTCCGGGCTCCAGGGGCGTCCGGTCGGCCTCCCGATGGATGCCGAGGCCTATGCCGCGGAACTGGGGCGGCGGATCGCGGAGTCCCGGTTCGTGAAGACCACCGCGGCGGTGGACGCCTCGGACTTTTCCCAGTCGTTCCGGCGCTGATACCCCAGGAACCACACATGGAACTGGTGATTGGCATCTTCCTGATCGCGATCGCGGCCTTCTTCGGCGCGATCAAGCTGTGGATGGTCCACCACGCGGCCCGGCTCACCGACCAGGACCGCGGCGTCGGCCTGACCTCAGGGGTCCTGGTGCCGACCACGCTGCTGGTCATCGGGATCTACTGCATCGACGCCTCGGATCGACGCCTGTGGTTCACCTTCCCGATGTACCTCGCCGTCGCGGCGGGACTGGCCTTGTTGCTCCTCGCGGTCAACCTCGCCCTCCGCGCCTACGGACATCGGATCCGCACCGGGCGTTGGTCGCGTCACCGCAAGTAGCCCGCGGAATCCGGGTGAAGACGTGACTCACGCGAAACCGCAAAGGCGCCACGAACTGACGTCGGGCTTCGGGCATCGTTGTTCCGAAGGGAGATCTTCGCACCCTTGGCACCCTTGGTTGCGAACTCCCAGTCCGCGCGAAAAACACAGGGGGATCCGTCCTCCCGCGGCTTGGCGAGGGGTTCCCTTTCCCAATGCCCCGGCTCAGCGGCCGAAGATCCGTTCCCACCAGGCCGAGGCGCCGAACAGCCAGGCGGTGGCGGCGGCCGCGATGTAGGGACCGTAGGGAAGCCGGCCGGACCAATGCTGGCGTCCGACCGCGATGAGTCCCACCCCGACGACGGCTCCGAGGATCGAGCTGAACATCAGGCTGAACAGGGTCGCCTTCCACCCGAGGAACGCACCGATGGCGGCCATGAACTTCACGTCGCCGAGGCCCATCGCCTCCCGGGGAAGGGTGAGTTGCACGACTTCCGCGCGGAGGTACGGCTCGGTTTCCGGGTCGAGGATGTCGCTGTCCACCTTCAACCGCTTCGGGGAAAGGCTCACCTCCGCGGCCGGATAGCAGCGGTCGGCCAGCTCGATCCGGCGCCCGTCGAGCTGGATGGCGTCGGAGTCGCGGTAGAAGATGTCCCCGTAGGGCAGTTCACGGTCCGGCAGCCGCAGGCCGTTCTCATGGAGGACGACGCATCCACCCTCGGGGACCTCCACGCGTTCGCGTCCGAAGAGCAGCTTGCCGAGTCGCAGGACCAGGTAGACCACGCCCGCACCTGCCAAGATGCCCAGCCCGCTGTCGCGCAGGGCCGCGGCGAGGGTCGTCTCACCATGGAGCTCGGGACCCGCCATGGAGAGGAGGAAGCCCGCGACGATGCCGCCGAGGGTGATCTCGTCGGGGATGATGAAGTGCTCGAAATCGATGAACGTGGCGGCCGTGAATCCGGCGAGCAGGATCGCCGCGGCCACGGCGCTTCCGGGGGACAATTCGCCGAATCGAAGCCACGCGGCGACGAAGAGCCCGCCGGTGAGCGCCTCCACGGCAATGTAGCGCGGGGAGATCG
>CAIYXO010000165.1 GCA_903930165.1 uncultured Verrucomicrobiota bacterium
CCGAGGTGAACCACGTTCCCAACGACGTGGCGATCCGGCTTCCGCCGACGTTCCGCCAACAGACCTCTCGACCCATCCAAATCCGGAAATCTGCGGTCATCGGCGTCCTCTGCGGAAGATCAGTTCCCGCGGATTCCCTGAGGAACCATCCGCAGATGTCGCAGATTCACGCAGATCTCCGGATGTGATCTCCCCTACGGATCTGTGACCATCTGCGCCATCTGCGGATCACGCTTCCCGCGGATTCCCCGAGGAGCCATCTGCGGACCCGGTCAGGAGGCGGCGGGCTGATTCCGGCGCGGACGGAGGAGGATGACCTTTTTGTCGCTGCCGTCGACCTCGACACTGTGGGTCTCGATGTCCGGATCCGTCTTGAGGGCCTGGTGGACGATGCGTCGTTCGTAGGCGTTCATCGGTTCGAGCTCCATGATGTCGCCGAACCGGCGGACCTTGTCGGCGAGTTCCACGGCACGCTTGGCCAGTTGCTCGCGGGCCTGACGACGGTAGCCGCCGACGTCGAGCATCACCCGGGGAACGGAATCGTCGCCCTTGTGAAGGATGCGGTTCAGCAGGTACTGCAGCTCGCTGAGGGTCTGACCCTGCCGACCGATCAGGCGGGCGGAATCCTCGGTCTGGATGTCGAGCAGCAGCATGTCGTCGTACTCCTGCTCGGTGACCGTGGCCTCGAAGCCGAGGTGCTTGAGCATCTCGACCAGGGTGTCTTTGGCGTTCATGGGCATGAAAAGGGGGGCCGGATCACTTGCGTCGGGCGGGCAGCACGGGGACGACCTTGTCGCCCTTCTCTCCGGCCTTGGTGATCTTGGTCTGGAGGATGGACATGAGGTTCTGGGTCGTCCAGTACAGCGTCAGGCCGGCGGAATAGCTGTAGAACATGAATCCGAAGAAGACCGGCATGTACTTCATGATCTTCTGCTGGGTCGGATCCATCTGGGGAGACGGCGGCGTGAGGGACGAGAGCCACCAGGCGCTGACCAGGTAGAGGACCGGCATGAGGTTGAGGGTCAGGCCGACACCCGGGGTGCCGATGACCGGGAGGAAACCGAGGCCGGGGATGACGAAGACGGTGTCGGGCCGGGAGAGGTCGCAGCACCAGAGGAAGCTCTCGCCGCGGAGCTCGATGGCGGTGCGCAGCATGAAGAAGAACCCGATGAACACCGGGAAGGTCAGGAGGAGCGGAAGGCAGCCGGCCATCGGGTTGATGCGGTTCTCGCGCATGAACTCCATGGTCTTCTGGTTCACCTTGGCCGGGTCGTTCTTGTACTTCTCCTTGATCTCGTTCATCTGCGGCTGGAGGGCGGCCATCCGCTTCATCGACTTGGTGCTCGCATTGGTCAGCGGCCAGAAGGCGAGCTTGATGAGGACGGTGAGGGCCACGATGGACCAACCGTAGGAGGGGATGACGCCGTGGAGGGCGTTCAGCATGGACAGCAGGAGCTTGGCGCAGATGCCGTTGATGCCGGTGAAGTCCATGACCAGGGCGATGTCGTTCTCCGAGTCCTTGAGCAGCCGGTACTCCTTGGGGCCGGCGTAGACCGAATGGTGGCGGACGAGGCGGCCGCCCGGAGGCAGGACCGAGGCCGGGTAGGTGAAGGAGGTGACGAAGGCGTGCTGTGAGGGGTTGAGGCCGGGATCGGCGTTCAGCTCCGCGGCGCTGGGCTTGGGCAGGGACACGTCGCGGACCCGGACGCCGGCGGGAGACTGGTCGGGCGTGGCGTTGAGCGAGAAGAACTGGTTGTGGACCGCGGCCCAGACGACGTTGCTGGAGCCTCCGACGAACTCGGTGCGGGGATTGGAACCGAAGCAGCCGAAGGTGGCGTTGAGGAACCAGGGCGCTGCGATCTGTTCGGCCTTGGAACCGTTGTACCAGTAGGCTCCCTGGACCTCGGCCTTGTCGTGGCGGTCCATCGGCGTCGCCGAGGCGACCACGTAGTCGTGGCCCGGAAGGCTGAAGGGAACGGCGCCACGGTTCTCGACGGTGACCGTGGTGTTCAGGAAGTAGCCGTTGGAAAGGCTGTAGTCCTGGAAGACGACCAGGCCGCCGGCGAGGGACTTCTCGGCCCGGAGACCGGTCGGGATGCGGCTGAGCCGGAACTCGCCGTCACCGGTCAGCGGACCGGCACCGAGAGTCAGCGCGGGCGTCGGTGCGAAGCGGTTCAGGGCGGCCAGCAGTCCGCGGTTCGGGTCGTCCTTGTCGAGGCAGTTGACCGACGCGGGGTATTTCTTGAGTTCCACCAGGCGGACACCGCCGCCGTGGCTGGTGAAGGTGACGCGGACGGAATCGTTCTCAAGGACCTCGGTGGCCTCGGCGGACTGGAAGCTCGGGGCGACGAAGGTCGCCGGGGAAGCGACCGGCGAGGCGGCGGCAACAGTCGAAGTCGAGCTGGAGGAAGATGCGGGGATGGCGGCGGGAACGCCGTTGGTCGGGACGGAGGCGGGGGTGTTGGTGCCCGAGACCGCGGCGGCCACCGGCCGGCTGCCCGGGGGCGGCGTGGGCCAGATCCAGTCCAGACCGTACTTGAGGCCGAGCATGCCGGCGATGCAGGCGGCGATGAAGGCGATGCCTTTGCGATCCATTGTAGAGGAAGTGGGAGTGAAAAATCAGCGTTGGGGGGCCGGAGGGACGGGATCGTACCCGAATCCGCCCCAGGGGTGACACCGGCAAAGACGCCGGAGGGCATGAGAGGAGCCGCGGCGGGCACCGTGACACCGGATCGCTTCCGCGGCATAGGCGGAGCAGCTGGGTGTGTAGCGGCAGCCGGCTCCGGGGCCGAACAGGAACAGCTTGGCCGGCGAAACCAGGAACCGGTAGAGCCGGAGGGAGGCCAGAAGGCCGATGGCCAATGGGCTCACGACGGGGTCGTCCCGGCCGGCTGGCGGAGGCGGGCTCGCGAGATCAGGTTGAGGAAGTCCCGTTCCACGGTGACGAAGTCGCACCGAGCGATCGAAGGCCTCGCCACAAGCACCAGGTCCA
>CAIYXO010000166.1 GCA_903930165.1 uncultured Verrucomicrobiota bacterium
GCGGTCGCCGTCCGGCCCGCCGACGCGAAGAACGCCGCCGATGCGGAGATCTTCGCCGCGCTGGGCGCCCTGCCCGGCTCGCTGGGTGCGGTCCGGAACGTCCCGGCCGGCTGGAAGGTCTATGCCGACGCCCGCCTGCGCGGCGCCAACGACATGACCACCGGGGCCAATGAAGACGGCTTCCACCTGAAGGGCGTCTCCATGGAGCGCGACATCCGGGTGACCGAGTGGTTCGACCTGCGGACGGTCAAGGTCGGCGAACCCTGCCCGAAGTGCGCGCAGACCCTGAAGATCCGCCGCGCCATCGAGGTCGGCCACGTCTTCAAGCTCGGCACCAAGTACTCCGAGAAGCTCAACGCCACCTTCCTCGCCGAGGACGGCTCCCGGCATCCCGCGGTCATGGGATGCTACGGCATCGGCGTCACCCGCACGCTCCAGGCCGTGATCGAGCAGAGCCACGACAAGGACGGCATCGTCTGGCCTTTGCCCGTCGCCCCGTTCCAGGTCTGCATCACCCCGCTCAGTGTCGTCCCCGACAGCCAGCCGATGACCCTCGCCCGCCAACTGCTCGAGCAACTCGGCGCCGCCGGCATCGAGGCGATCCTCGACGACCGCGACGAACGTCCCGGCGTGAAATTCAAGGACAGCGAGCTGGTCGGGTTCCCGCTCCGCGTGAACCTGGGCGAGAAGTCCCTGGCCAAGGGCGAGATCGAGCTGAAGCCCCGCAACGGTCCCGTGAAACTCGTGCCCATCGCCGAGGCCGGCGCCGAGGTCATCGCCTGGTTCCAGGCCGAAAAGGCCAAGTACCAGGCCGCTTAAGTCCCAGAAGTCCTAGGCCGCAAAAAACCATGCCCTCCCTCCCCCGGACCCTCCTCTCCCTGTTGGCCGCCCTTCCCCTTTTGGGCGACTGGCCCGAGTGGCGGGGCCCCGGAGGCGAGGGGCATGCCACGGCGCGAGGTCTGCCCACCTCCTGGAGCGACACCGAGAACGTCGCCTGGAAGACCCCGCTGCCCGGACGCGCCTGGTCCTCGCCGGTGATCGTCGGAGACCAGGTCTGGCTCAGCACCGCACTCGAGACCGTCGCCAAGCCCGAGGATGCCGCCCGTCGACTCAAGGAGAACACCGGCGACCAACCGCTCACGCTCCTCGAAAGCGTCGAACTGCGGGCCCTCTGCGTCGACCGCCGCTCCGGCCGCGTCCACCATTCCATCCCGCTCTTCACCGAGAAGGAACCGCAGTGGGTGCATGAGCTCAACAGCTACGGCTCCCCGACGCCGGTGCTCGGACCGGGCCGGGCCTACTTCCACTTCGGCACCTTCGGCACCGCCTGCATCGACACCCGCAAGGCCCGAGTGCTCTGGACGAACACGTCCCTCCACATCATGCACGAGAACGGGCCAGGAAGTTCGCCCGTGCTGGTCGGAAAACACCTCGTGTTCCATCTCGACGGCAGCGACTCCCAATCCATCGCCGCGCTCGACGTCGACACCGGAGCCCTCGCTTGGCGGACCTCCCGCTCCGGGGAACTCGCCGCACATCCGCAACTCCGGAAAAGCTACGCCACGCCCAACATCGTGAAGCTGGACGGCAAGGACGCGATCCTGTCCCAGGGCGCCGACTGGCTTTACGCCTACGACCCGGCCGACGGCCGCGAACTCTGGAAGATCAAGTACGGCAACCTCGGCTTCTCGCTCTCCTCCCGGGCCGTCACCGGTCACGGCATGATCTTCCTCGCCACCGGCTACATGCGTTCCGAGATCCAGGCAATCCGTCTCCAGGGCAGAACCACGCCGGTCCACGCCTGGAAGTACGCCAAGGGCGCCCCCACGATGTCCTCCCCGCTGCTTGTGGGCGACGAACTCTACTTCGTCTCCGACAGCGGCGGCATGCTCACCTGCCTCGACGCCAAGACCGGCACCGAGCATTACCGCGAGCGCCTCGGCGGCAGCCACAACGCCTCGCCGATCCTCGCCGACGGACTCATCTTCCTGCCCTCCCGCGAAGGTGTCACCAGCGTGGTCGCCCCGGGCAAGACCTTCCGGCTCGTCGCCAAGAACACGCTTCCCGGCAAGCTGATGGCCACGCCCGCGGCCGTCGGGGATTCCCTGTTCCTGCGCACCGACTCCGCGCTGTACCGCATCGCGTCGTCCACCCGGTAATCCGTCGTGGCAGGGCGAAGGCTCCCGCCAAGCCGTCAGGCATTCGGAATTCCGGACCCGCGATTCCCCGCCGGTAGCCGCAGCTGCCAAGCTGCGGATCTCTCCCCCATTCCCCGATCCCAAATCCGTCAACGGACCTCACGCCAAAACGCCACGCCGCCACGCATTCGGAATTCCGGACCCGCGATTCCCGATTCCTCCCGGTAGCCGCGGCTGCCAAGCTGCGGATCTCTCTTCATTCCGAAATCCCGGATCCGAAAGGGCGGCGTCCGGTCGGTGTTCGGTCTCGGGACCGGAAGTCCGTGTTTTGCCAACCGTTCCCCCGCGGCTTCGCGGCTTCGCGGCCTCGCGGCTTGGCGTGCCCATCCGTTCAGCATCGATCCGCCTCATGCGAAGATCTCGTGCACCACGCGTCCGGAGACGTCCGTGAGCCGGAAGTCACGACCCGCATGACGGAAGGTCAACTGCTCGTGGTCGAGGCCCAGCAACGCCAGCAGCGTCGCGTGGAGGTCGTGCACGTGCACCTTCTGGTCCACGCAGTAGAACCCGTACTCGTCGGTGACCCCGTAGCTGAACCCGGGCTTCACCCCGCCGCCCGCCATCCACATGGTGAAGGCGTGGGGATGGTGATCCCGCCCGTCCTTGCCCTGCAGCGTCGGCGTCCGGCCGAACTCGCCGCCCCAGACGACCAATGTCTCGTCGAGCAGTCCCCTCGCCTTCAGGTCGCGCAGGAGTCCGGCGATCGGACGATCCACCTCCGAGGCCAGACGCCCGTGATCCTTGGTGAGGTCGTCGTGCTGGTCCCAGTAACCATGGGTCACCTGCACGAACCGCACGCCGCGCTCGCTGAACCGTCGGGCCAACAGGCACTGCCTCGCGAACGAGGCGGTCTTCGGATCGTCCAATCCGTACAGCTTTCGGGTCGCCGCACTTTCCCGACCCAAGTCCATCGCCTCCGGTGCCTCCCGTTGCATCCGGAACGCCAGTTCGAAGGACTCGATCCGCGCCTCCAGCGCCGAATCCGCGCCGGCGACCGCCAGGTGCCCACGGTTCATCTCGCCCAAGAGGTCCAACTGCTCCCGCTGCAGCGTCGGGTCGGCACCGGGATCGTGGAGATGGTTGATCGTCGCCCGTTCCACCGGCACGCCGCCGCCGATCGGCGTCCCCTGGTGCACCGCCGGCAGGAACGCACTCGACCAGTTGCCCACGCCGCCGTGGCCCAACGTCGGGTTGATCGTCAGGAACCCGGGCAGGTTGGCGTTCTCCGTGCCGAGGCCGTAGGAGATCCACGACCCCATGCTCGGACGCACCGCGGTATCCGATCCCGTGTGCAGCTTCAGCAGCGCACCTCCGTGCGCCTCGTTGGTGCCGTGCACCGACTTCAGGAAACACAGGTCGTCCGCACAGGATCCCACTTCGGGGAACAGGTCCGAAACCATCGCGCCGCATTGGCCGTACGGACGGAACTCCCAGGGCGACCGCCTCAGGTTCGCCGTCTTGGCGAACTGGATGCGCGGCTTGTCGAACGGCAGGGGCTTGCCCGAGTCGCGGACCAGGGCCGGCTTCCAGTCGAACGTGTCCACATGCGACGGCCCGCCGTGCATGAACACGAAGATAACCCGCTTCGCCCGCGCACGGAATCCCGGCGGCCTCGCCGACGACGCCATGGTTCCCGCCGACGCCGGAGCCTGCGGGGAAAGCAGCCCCATCAGCGCCAGGTTGCCGAACCCGACCCCGGAACGGATCAACATCTCACGACGGGAAATCGGCAAACGGGCGTGATTCATCGAAACGTCCCTCCGGCAGACGCAGCTCCATTCCCCGCCGACCGGAGACCATCGACCCACCGGGAGCACCGGCGAACGAGGAAGGGGAGGACATTCACGATTTCGAAAGTTAGGAATCACCATCCGCAGCGGCAAGCACTCTGGTCCGGAATGGAAGCCCTGCACGCAGTAGGAGACGAGGTCACGAGTCTCTCACCACCTCCCCAGCGCGACGCCAATCCACGACGCACGACCCGCCAGACAGGCTGAGACTCCTCACGTCGTCTCCTACAC
>CAIYXO010000167.1 GCA_903930165.1 uncultured Verrucomicrobiota bacterium
AGGTTCTCCGCTTCGCCACGGACCTCGCCGAGGGCCTCATGTCGCGGTTCCACGATCCTGTCGCCGGCGGCTTCTGGCAGAGCGCGTCGGACACTCCCCACCTGCTGGTTCGGTGGAAGGAGGACTACGACGGGGCCGAACCGTCGGGAAACTCCGTCACCTGCCTTGCCCTGCTCCGGATGGCCGCGATCTGCGGCCGTCCCGAATGGCGAGAGGCAGCGGAGAAGACCCTACGCCTCTTCGCCCAGAAGCTGCACCAGCATCCGCAGGGAGTTCCCCACCTGCTGTCGGCGCTCGACTTCTCCCTCCAGGAACCCAAACGGGTGGTGATCGTCGGCGACCCGTTGTGCGGTTCGACCCGCGCCCTGTTGAACCATGTGCACGCGGTCCACGAACCCAACCGCGTCGTTCTGGGCAACCGCGGGCCGGTGGATCCCTTCGCCCGGACCTTGCCGGAGAACGAGGAGTTCTCCCTCGCCTTCCCCTGCACCGGCAATGCCTGCCGACCTCCGACGCGGGAAGGCCCGTGGTCCGCGAATTCCTCCGGAACTCCGGGAACACCTGACCCCGGCAGACACGGTGCCGTCTCAGTCGAACACGAGGCATTCCGGAGTCCACGGAGGCGTGCAGGTGACCACCAGACGCAGGTCCGTTTCGCCCAGGTTCCGGATGTCGTGCCGTTCGCCCGGAAGGATCACCACCGTGTCCCCGGGACCGAGGTCGCGCGCGGCCCCCGCGACCGTCATCCGGCCTGTGCCGGCGACGACGTGGTAGATCTCCTCGACCACCTCGTGGCGATGGGCCCGGACTGCGACACCGGGAGGGATCCGGATGTCCGCGATGCTCAGGTTGCGGGCGCGCGAGTTGCGCGGACTCGCGATCTCCCGAGCCTCCGCGCGGTCGGCGGCCGTGTACCAGGGTTGGTCTTCCAAGCGGACGACCTCGAACGGCGTCGGCTCAGGCGGGTTGTTCTCCATGGCGGACGCCGCGAAGCGGGGAGGATCAGCGACGCAGGTCGAGGGTGAACGGGAACTCGCCGTTCAACGGTTCCACCGGCGGCGTGAAGGCGCCCTGGCTCGCGCCCGTGGCGAAGAACCGCGCGAGACGACGGCTCTCGGCCTCGTAGGCGTTGACCGGGAACGTCCCGTAGCTGCGTCCGCCGGGGTGCGCGACGTGGTAGGTGCAGCCGCCGATGGAACGACGGTTCCAGGTGTCGTAGAGGTCGAACACCAGCGGTGTGTGGACGCCGACGGTGGGCTGGAGACATTCCGGGGGCTGCCAGGCCCGGTACCGCACGCCGGCGACGCCCTCGCCATTGGTCCCCGTCGGATGCAAGGGAACGCGGCGGCCGTTGCAGGTCACCACGAACCGGTCGCCGGCAAGTCCCTTGGCCTTCACCTGGACCCGTTCCAGCGAGCTGTCGACGTAGCGCACCGTGCCGCCGCCTCCGGGTTCCTCGCCCAGCACGTGCCATGGCTCCAGCGCGGTGCGGATCTCCACATGGATGTCCCGTTGCGCGAAGTCGCCGATGCGCGGGAAGCGGAACTCGAAATGCGGCGCGAACCACTCGGGTTCGATCCGGTAGCCGGACGAACCCAGGTCGCGCAGCACGTCGTTGAAGTCGGTCTCGCAGAAGTGCGGCAGCATCCAGCGGTCGTGGATGTCGGTGCCCCAGCGGACGAGTCCGTTGGTGTAGGGTTCCCGCCAGAACCGGGACACGAGTCCGCGCAGCAGGAGGTGCTGCGCGAGGCTCATCCGCGCGTGCGGCGGCATCTCGAAGGCGCGCATCTCGACCAGGCCCAGGCGACCCGACGAACTCTCGGGCGCGAACAGCTTGTCGATGCTGAACTCGGAGCGGTGGGTGTTGCCGCTCGCGTCGATCAGCAGGTTGCGGAACAGGCGGTCCACCAGCCACGGCGGCACCTTCCCCCGGGACAGCTGCCGGTCCATCTCGCGGAAGGCGATGTCCAGCTCGTACAGGGAGTCGTTGCGGGCCTCGTCGATGCGCGGCGCCTGGCTGGTAGGCCCGATGAACAGACCGCTGAACAGCCAGCTCAGCGACGGATGGTTCTGCCAGTAGGCGATCAGCGAACGCAGCAGGTCGGGCCGGCGCAGGATCGGGGAGTCGGCCGGGGTCTCGCCGCCGAGGATGATGTGGTTGCCGCCGCCCGTGCCGGTGTGGCGGCCGTCGACCATGAACTTCTCGGTCCCCAGCCGCGTCTGGCGCGCCTCCTCGTAGAGCACGGTGGTCCGCTCCGCCAGTTCTTCCCAGCTGCGGCTCGGATGCAGGTTCACCTCGATCACCCCGGGGTCGGGCGTGACCGCCAGCTTGTTGAGCCGAGGATCCTTCGGCGGTGCCTCGCCCTCGAGGATCACCGGGACGCCCATCGCGGACACGGTGCTCTCGATGCCGGAGACCAGGTCGAGGTAGTCCTCCGTGGTCGAGGTCGGCGGCAGGAAGATGTGAAGGCGGCCGTTGCGCGGTTCCACGCACAACGCCGTCCGGATGATCCACGGCGCGCTCTGCTGGAGCCTGGGCCGACGCGTCGGATCGGGCTCGTCGGGCAGCGGCGGCAATTCGGCTTCAGGAAGCGGACCGTCGAGTCGCTGCGCCCTCTGTCCGGGGCCGTACCCCGGCGCGCTGGCGCCGGCGGCTCCCCGGACGAAGCGCTGACCGGCCGCGGCTGCGGGACTGCTGTACGGGAATTCCTTGGGCAACGCCGGGAGCGGCGCCGAGGGATCCTGGGGCCAGTTCCACGGATACTCCTTCTCGGCAACCCAAGGGATCGAATCCAGGGGCAGACGGAATCCCATCGGCGAATCGCCGGGGATCAGCCACAGCGTCTCGTCATCCCGAAGGAACCACGGGCCGCTCACCCACCCCGTGCCGCCCGGCCCGGAGGACCGCTTCAGCGGCAGCGCGTATCCCACGACCTCTCCCAGCCCCTTTTGGAAGATGCGGGCGATGCGCTCGCGTTCCTGCTTGTCCTTCAGCTCGCTCTTCTCGGGCGAGACGTTCGACGGCAGGCGACGCTCCTTCCACGTGTAATAGAAGGCGTCCTCGTAGCCCGGCAGGATCCACTTGGGATCCGCTCCGAGCATCCCGGCCAGCCGACGCGAAAGCTCGAGAGCCTCCCGCGCCCCGTGGCCGTAGTCGCGGGACTCGTCGGCGATCAGCGAATCGTCCTTCCAGATCGGAACGCCGTCCTTGCGCCAGTACGCGGCAAGGGCCCAGCGCGGCAGGGGTTCCCCCGGGTACCACTTCCCCTGTCCGTAGTGCAGCAGGGAACCCGGCGCGAACCGCGACCGCAGCCTCTTGATCAACGTGCCGGAAAGGACGCGCTTCTTGTGGGACACCGCGGTGAAGTTCCACTCGGGACCGTCCGGGTCGTCGACCGAGACGAACGTGGGCTCGCCGCCCATCGTGAGCCGGACGTCGCCGGCGACGAGGTCCGCGTCGATCGCGCGGCCGAGCGCGTCGATGCGTTTCCACTGGTCCTCGGTGTAGGGCTTGGTGACACGCGGCGACTCGTGGATGCGGGTCACCGTCATCGCATGGTGCAGCGTCGACTTGCACTCGCCGATGGCCCCGGTGACCGCCGCGGCGGTGGACGGCTCCGGCGTGCAGCTGAGGGGGATGTGCCCCTCGCCCGCCAGAAGCCCGGAGGTCGGATCCAAGCCGATCCAGCCGGCCCCGGGCAGGTACACCTCGCACCAGGCATGGAGGTCGGTGAAGTCCACCTCGGTGCCGCTGGGACCGTCCAGGGACTTGAGATCCGGGGCGAGCTGGATCAGGTACCCGCTGACAAACCGTGCGGCCAGGCCCATCTGCCGGAACGCCTGCACCAGGAGCCATCCGGAATCGCGGCAGGATCCGCTCGCCTTCCCCAAGGTTTCCTCAGGGGTCTGCACGCCGGGCTCGAGGCGGATCAGGTAGCGGATCCGTTGCTGGACCTTCTGGTTGGCCGCCACGATGAAGTCGATGGTCCGGACCTGCTTCGGCTCCTTGGCCGTTGCCGGCTTGGCGGCGGTCGGGGTCGACGGCAGATGGCCACCGCCATGGTGCGTGTCGAGGGGCGCCGCGGCACCGGGGGCCGGCGCATGGCCGACGTTTTCCGGATGTCCGAGCACCTCCCGCTTCAACTCGTCCACGAAGGCCGCCAGCAGGGGCGTCGGCGTGGGCTTCTCCATGAAGGGGGCGAGATCCTTGCCCAAAACCGGTTCGTAACGGAACGGGAAGAAGGTCGCCGACTCCTCGACGAAGAAGTCGAACGGGTTGTAGACCGCCATCTCGGCCACGAGTTCCACCTCGATCTTCAGCTCGGCCATCGGCTCGGGGAACACGAGGCGCGCATTCCAGTTGGAGAACGGGTCCTGCTGCCAGTTGATGAAGTGCTCCCCGCCGGTGATCTTCTGCGAGTAGCTCAGGACCGGCGTCCGGCAATGCGGGGCCGGACGAAGCCGGACGACATGCGGCCCATGCCCGACCGGCTGGTCGTAGGTGTAATGGGTGACGTGACGGAGGGCGACGTGGATGGCCATGGCGGTTCGGTTGCGTTGCGGCGCCGGGTTGGAGCGCCCGCACGAAACTGTCTCATCGGACGCTGCTGTCGACGAAAATGAGGGGACCCCGGGTGGGCCTCCGGCTCGGATCCAAGCCCCCCGGACGTCACGGACCTGTGCGGAAACCGGAACGATTCCAT
>CAIYXO010000168.1 GCA_903930165.1 uncultured Verrucomicrobiota bacterium
AGGCGGACGGTCATCCGGTGTTCCGGGTCGAAGCCGAGTTCCTGGCGCATCAGGCGGTCGAGGCTGCGCAGGAGGAGTCCTGTCGCGAGCAGCACCGAGAGCGCCGCGCCGACCTGCACCACGACCAGTCCGTGGCGGAGCCACCCGACCGAGGCGGTCGACCGGCCGCCGACCTGGCGGAGGGCGTCCAACGGGTTCACCCGCGACAACTGCCAGGCCGGGAGCAGGCCGAAGAAGAGCCCCGTCAGGACGCAGGCGCCGGCGGTGAAGGCGAGGGCCGTGCCGTTGAGCCGGATCGACTCCAACCGCGGCAGGCTGGCCGGGGCCATGGCGAGCAACGCGGAGAGGAGACCTTGGGCAAGCAGTAGCCCGACCAGTCCGCCGAGGCCGGTGAGCAGCAGGCCCTCCAGGAGGAGCTGGCGCATGAGCCGGGCGCGATCGGCCCCGAGCGCCGCCCTCACGGAGAGTTCGCCCTGCCGGACCATGCCGCGGGCCAACGCCAGGCCGGCCACGTTGAGGCACGCCAGCAGCAGCACCATCGCCACCGCCGCCAGCAGGGTGAACAGGGTCGGACGCAGCGGGCCGGCCACGTCCTCCAGGGCGGGATGCGCGTCGACGTCCCAGCCCGTGAGGACATCGGGGTGCTCGTCCCGCAGGCCGGCGAAGAGTGTCCGCAGTTCCGACCGCGCCTGTTCCGGAGACGCGCCGTCTGCAAGGCGGCCGAACACCGCAAGGGACTTCAGGTCGCGGTCCTCCTTCTCGAAGGCGGAGAAGACCTTGGGCACCCAGAAGCGCGCCTTGGCCGGCGTCTGGAAACCCGGCGGCAACACGCCGGAGACGACGCGTGTCCGGCCGTTGATGAGGATGGGTTTGCCGACCACGTCGGGCCGCCCGCCAAAAGTCTCCATCCACACGCCGTGGCCGATCAGCACGACGCCGTCCTTGCCGGCCTCGAACTGCTCCGACTGGAAGCCGCGTCCGAGGATCGGCGCGACTCCGACGACCTTCAGGAAGTCCTCGGTGACCAGGGCGCCCTGGTGGCGTTCGGGCGTGCCGTCCTCGGGCGCGAGGTTCACCGCGGCGGGGTTCCATCCGGCGAGCGCCTGGAACGACTTCGCATCCCGGCGGAGGTCGAGGAACTGGGCCGGCGCCATCGGGGTGCGGGCGTGTCCCTTGGCGGGATTGCCTTCCCAAAGGCTGAGCACACGGTGGGAATCGGGCCACGGCAACGGCTGGAGGAGGATGCCGTCGACCACGGTGAACACGGCGGTGTTGGCGCCGATGCCGAGCGCGAGCGTGAGCACCGCCACGAGGGTGAAGCCCGGGGACTTCAGCAGCTGCCGGAGGGTGGATTTCATCGGGTTCGGATTCCGTGGGGACGATCGACCGGCGCTGCGGCGTCGGAAGGCGTCGGAGGCGCCAGCAGGGTCCGCGGACCCGGTCGGAAGGGCGGTTGCAGAGCCCATGCCATGGAGGCCGGTCCCGTCGATTCCGCATCCCCACCGAGGGAATCGACGACGGAGACCGCGGAGGGCTCCCGGGGACATCTCACCGCCGGGACGGAAGCGTCCCAATCCCGGGACGCCCAGCCTGGAGTTCCTTGGGCGTCCACGGGTTCGGAGACGGCAGTGGACTCGCGGAACCCGATCCCGACTTCGCCGGACACAACCGGAAGAGGCCGGCCCGCAAAGCCGGGACCCCACGGGAAGCGAGCCGTGGTTTTCCTGTGGAACGAACGACTGTGAACCAAGG
>CAIYXO010000169.1 GCA_903930165.1 uncultured Verrucomicrobiota bacterium
AAGTTGCTCGTGGTGACCGGCTTCTCCCGGTCGTAGAGCTCCACCACGACGTCGCCGAGCCCGGTGCGGAAACGGACCAAGGGACCCGCCGTGGCCGGGATGATGTTCGGGAGCAACAACAGGAGGAACAGAAGCGCGCGAGGCATCGTGATCCCATTCAACGGAAAGACCCGCCGAAGGCAAGGAGCCATGGCGGGCCGGAACCGGATCCCATGCAGACGGATCAGGCCGTCAGCTCTTCCTTCTTTTCCATGAAGGCGTAGCAGAGCAGGTGGAGGATGTGCATCTGGACGTCCTCGACACGGCCGTAGTGTGTGTCGCCGATGACGACGACCTGGTCTCCGATCTCGGCAAGCCGGCCGCGTTTGGCCCCGACGAGGGCGATGGTGCGGACGCCCTTGCCCCGGGCCCATTCGAAGGCCTTCACCAGGTTCGGGGAATTGCCGCTGACACTGGCGGCGATGAGGACGTCCCCGGCGCGGGCGTAGTTGGCGAGCTGGCGGACGAAGACGTCGTCGTAGGAGTAGTCGTTTCCGAGGGCGGTGAGCCAGGCGACGTTGTCGGTCAGGGAAAGGACGCGGAACCGGCGGGGCAGGGCGTCGGAGGATCCCTTGCCGAGGTCGACCGCGAAGTGGCTGGCATTTGCGGCGCTGCCGCCGTTGCCGATGGCGAAGATCTGGGCATCGGCCTTCCAAGCCGTGCGCAGGGTTTCGACCAGCCCGGCGAGCTGCTCGGTATCGAGCGTGTCCACCGCCCTCTTCTGCGCCTCCAGGTATTCCGCGATCCACTGCTTCATGTGGGGAGATGATGGAGCCGGCCGCCGATCCCGTCGAGGCCGTGTTCCCGCGACAGGTTCGACCGAGGTCAGCGGTTCCAGGAAAGGGAACCGTCGAGCCGTCCGGCATTGAGGTGGGCCCTGAGCGTGTGCAGACGGATCATCGGGCCCTCCCGGAACACCGGATCGGAGAATCCCATGGACGTGAGCCCAACGCGCAGGCCTTCGATGGCTTCGGCGAGGCCGACCCTTGGTTGATGGGTCGGGGCCAGTTCCCGGAACCTGGCGAACGAAACACGGTAGCTGCGCCGGTCCGGAGCGGCGGACGTGTTGACGGAGACATCGACGCCAGGGATTGCGGCGGCGACCGCCGAGGCCAGGTCACGGACCTGATGGTTCCAGCCGTCGGAGCCGGCGTTGACGACCAGATTCGCCCCTCCCGCGGACTCGGGGCGATGGATGGCCCAGTCGATGGCACGGGCCATGTCCTCGACGTGGATCAACGGTCTCCAGGGGGTTCCGTCGCTGAGGATGGTGATCCGGCGTGCAGCCAGGGCGCTGGCCACGAAGTCGTTCAACACGAGGTCCAGCCGGAGGCGCTCGCTCCAGCCGCATGCGGTGGCGAAACGAAGGCAGGTCACCCGGAAATCCGAAGCCGCCAGCGGCGCCAGATCCCGTTCGGTGGCCACCTTCGAGCGGGCGTAGGCGGTGAGGGGATCGAGGGAAGAGCCCTCGTCGCGCGCTCCGTCGGCAGCGAACCCGTACACGCTGCAGCTCGAGGCAAACACGAAGGAACGGACGCCTCGACGCTTCGCTTCGCCGGCCAAGGCGATGCCGGCCCGGTGGTTGATGTCCTCGGTCACCTCGCCGAACTGGTTGCCCATCGGATCGTTGGAAATCGCGGCCAGGTTCACCACCGCGTCCACGTCGTCGAGCAACCCGGCTGGGAAACGCCGGAGGTCCCCGTAGTGCTGGGCGTCCAGCCGTGTTTCCGGCAGCCTCGGGGCACCGGTGAGGCAATGGGCGAAATAGCCGGTGTCAAAGCCGATGAGCGAGGCTTCCGGATGCTGTCGACGAAGATGGGCAACCAGCACCGGACCGATGTATCCGAGGTTGCCCGTGATGAGGATCCGCATGGGCGAGGACGCTATTCGGAACCCCCCAGCCGGGCAACGGTCGCGTCAACGCCGATGGTGTCCGATGCAGTCCACGATGTGCTCCGCGAACGGAAGGGAACAGGTCCACGCGGGCGAAACCGCATTCAGCACATGGAAAGAGCGGGAATCGCCTTGGAGCACGAAGTCCATCTCCAGCTTCCGCGTGGGAAGATGCATCAGCTGTGCGCGGATTCCTGGCTTTCCCCAGCGGCGGTAGTTCTCCGGGCGGACCCCTTCGGCCAGCACCGAGGCCAAGCGGGCGAGATGGCTCCTGGAATACTTCCGCAGTTCCTCGTAGGCGAGCCGCCGGAAGTCGAATCCCGCAAAAAGGAGAAGTCCAAGATCCCGCCATCCGATCTCGAGGCATTCGGCCGCGTCGAAGCGGTCGAA
Source organism: uncultured Verrucomicrobiota bacterium (assembly GCA_903930165.1). Lineage (GTDB taxonomy): Bacteria > Verrucomicrobiota > Verrucomicrobiia > Limisphaerales > UBA9464 > SXXZ01. The sequence continues at coordinate 2,323 of CAIYXO010000169.1, forward strand.
TCCGGAGTACTGCTCCCTCCAGAAGGCCGGGATCGCGGTCGGGCCGATCTTGGCGTGTCCGTCGACGGTGACGGTGAAATGGACGCCGAGAAACGGATTCCGCAGGTCGGGGACCGGGTAGATGTTTGTTCGAAAGGATCCGGTCTCCTCGTCCGAGTAGAGGTAGAGTCCCTTGAACGGAAGGATCCGGTAGTCCTTTGAAAACCCGAAGTCCAGGGCCACCCGGTCGGCCTGGAGCCCAGCGCAGTTGACGACATATCCTGCCCTGAACTCACCTGCGGCGGACCTGACTCCTTCCTCCGTCCTGCCGAGATAGCTCGCGTCGCACCGGATGCGGATCCCCTCCCTTTCGGCGTCCGACCTCATCGAACGGATGACCTCGGCGGGGTCGGCGGTCGCGGTATCGGGGGACCACAGGGCGCGTTCGTGGGTCCGGACGCGGGGTTCGATGCGGCGCGCATGGGCGGCATCGACCATCTCGAGGCGGACACCGTTGGCCGTCCCTCGACGAAGGAGTTCATCCAGCCTCGGCAGCTCGGTGGCGTCCTTGGCCACCACCAACTTGCCGCAGGGATTCAAGGCCAGACCGCGCGAAAGGATGTACTCGCGGAGCTCCCGGTTGCCTTCGCGGCAAAAGCGCGCCTTCAGCGAATCGGCCGTGTAGTAGAATCCCGCGTGGAGAACGCCGGAATTGCGGCCTGAGGCGTGGGCTCCGGGCGCCGACTCCTTTTCGAGCAGGCAAATCCTCGCGCTGGTGTGCCGGCGACGGAGTGCACGGGCGACGCTGATCCCGATCACTCCTCCTCCGACGACAAGAAAATCGAAATGGTCGGGCTTCACGGCTCTTGGGACGGCCGCCGAGGCTCGGCGGATGGTCGGCGAGGCTCCGTTGACCGGCGCTCCGGTCAAGGGATTTCCCCTGCCGGCGCCATTGAGCCCGCGGGAACCAGGCTTCACCATTCCTCTGTGGCCCGCATCCTTGTTACCGGCGCGTCCGGGTTCATCGGCTCGGCCGTGGTCCGGCATGCCTTGGCCGCGGGCCATGACGTCGCCGGCCTGGTCCGGACACCGGGCCGCCTCCCGAACGGGGCGATCGAGATCCTGGGCGACCTTGCCTTGCCGCCTTGGGAGGACATCGCGCGGTTTTCCCCGGAACGTGTTGTCCACTCCGCTTGGATATCCACCCCAGGGGTCTATCTCGAGTCCCCCGAGAACGACTCGCATGTGGAATGGTCGCTGAGGTTGGTCGCGGGTCTTGTTGAACGCGGTGTCCGCAGGCTGATGGTCCTGGGTACCTGCATCGAGTATCAGGCTTCGCAAGGCGTCTGTCGCGAGGATCACACTCCGATCGATCCGGCTTCCGCCTATGCGCGGGCCAAGGTGCGTCTCCACGAGGCCTTGGTGCGTGATTTGGCCGGAACCGACGTCGGATTGTCCTGGGGAAGGGTGTTCTATCCCTATGGCGTGGGGGAACATCCGGCGAGGCTCTGTTCTTCGCTCATCGGCCGGTTCCGACGTGGCGAGATCGCGGAGCTGAGAACGCCCGACAGCGCCAAGGACTACATCCACATCGACGACCTCGCCGCGGCGATCCTTTCGGTGACGGCCTCGGAAGCGACGGGGCCGGTGAACCTGGGAGTCGGGGAAGGCATCAAGGTGCGTGAGATCGCGGCACGGATCGCCGA
>CAIYXO010000170.1 GCA_903930165.1 uncultured Verrucomicrobiota bacterium
ACCCGGAGCTCAAATCGACACCGAACCGGCGGCGGGGCTTCCCAGAATGGGAACCACCTCGAACCAGAGCTTCTGGGCGATGCGTTGCAGACCTCCCAACCCTCGCAGGCGGCTCGCCAGTCGATCAGGGGCTGTTCATGATCTCACCCGCATGAGCGCGATCGAATCCAAACTCGCCGAACTCGGGATCACCCTGCCCAACCCGCCCCCGCCCGGCGGCAACTACCTGCCGTTCCGGATCGAGGGGAGCTTCCTGTACCTGCCCGGGGCCATCGCCAGCCGCGACGGCAAGATCCGGTTCGCCGGAAAGGTCGGTGCCGACCTGGACATCGAACAGGGTTACGAGGCCGCGAAGCTCTGCGCCCTCAACCTCCTCGCCTGCGCCAAGCTCGCCCTCGGCGACCTCGACCGCATCGACCATGTCGTGTCCGTCAACGGATACGTGAACTGTGTCGACGGGTTTCCCGACAGCCCCAAGGTGATCAACGGCGCGAGCGACCTGCTCGTGGCCCTGCTCGGCGACGCCGGGCGCCATGTGCGCGCCGCGGTCGGCGTGGCCGGCCTCCCGGTGAACTCCGCCGTGGAGGTCCAGATGCTCGTCGCCCTCAGGTCCTGATCCCAACCCCGACCGCGCCGCCATGGCCAGCAGGTCCCCACTCCCGCTCCTGCTGGCAATGGCCTGGCCGCTGGCCGGCCCGACGTCCTCGGCCGAGGATTCCCGGCCCGCTTCAGCCCGCCCGGTTTCCAACCCGCTGATCGCGCCCGGAGCGGATCCATGGATCCGTCATCACCGCGGCGAGTACTGGTTCACCGCCACAGCCGGCAACCGCATCGACATCCGTCATGCCCCCACGCTCGCCGGCCTGGCGACGGCCCGTCCGGTCACCGTGTGGCGTGCACCCGCCTCGGGTCCCTGCTCCAGCGACATCTGGGCACCGGAGTTCCACCTCCTTGACGGTCGTTGGTACGTCTACTTTACCGCCACGGACGAGCACCGCACCGACTCCAACCGCAGGGTGTACGTGCTGGAGTCGGAGTCCGACGACCTGCTCGGACGGTTCGTCGAGAAGGGGCGCCTCGCCGTCCCCGGAGACGACGCCTACGCCATCGACGCCACCGTCCACCGTCGCGCGGACGGACGTCTTTACTGCCTTTGGTCCGGTCGCCAGGAAAGCGGACGCGGTCCACAGAACATCTACATCGCGGCGATGGAGAACCCTTGGACCCTGAAGGGACCGCGGATCCGGCTGTCGACTCCGGACCAGCCGTGGGAGCGCCACGGATGGGAGGTCAACGAGGGTCCCGAGGTGCTGGAGCGGAACGGCCGGATGTTCGTGGTCTATTCGGGAAGCGGCTACACCACGCCTCAGTACTCCCTGGGTCTGCTGACACTCGAACCCGGTGCCGATCCCCTCGAGCCGGCACGTTGGACGAAGTCGAGGGAGCCGGTCTTCCGGGCGCTCGACCGGGAGGCTGGAGGCGTGTTCGGGCCAGGACACAACGGCTTCTTCAAGTCGCCGGACGGCATCGAGGACTGGATCGTCTACCACGCCTGGGATCGCCGGGAAACCCGCGGCCTCCAGCGCAGCGCGCGGGTGCAACGGTTCCGGTGGACCGATGACGGGCGCCCGGACTTCGGGGAACCGCAGCCTCCCGGCGTCCCGATCGCCGCGCCGTCCGGCGAAGTTCCGCGCCCCTGACCGCCGTCCACCTGCCGGGCCCAGGTTCGATTCCAGGCGATCCGTTCAGAGTCCGGAATGGGCGAGCCTCCAGGCCCGACGGCCCACGAAGGCCAAGGAGATCAGGGTGACGGCGACGACCAGCCAGTGGGCGTTCGAAGCGAAGAGCCGGAGGCCCGAGGCGTAGAACTGTTCCGCGAACCAGCTCCGGGCGGCTGCGGTGTTCGCTTCGGGGGCGGAGGTCCAGTGGCCGACGGCGAATTCCCCAGCCCAGGCAAGCCCGCCTCCCCAGGCCGCCTTCAGGCCGGCCGCGGCGACACCGTAGGCCGCCCAACCCACGGCCAGCGATCCGAAGGCGACCGCCCCGAAGGAAAGGCCCCACAGGCTGAGGCTGAAGACACCAACGGTCGCGCCTCCCACGGCCACCGGCGCGACCGCGATGCCTCCCACGGCCAGCAGGGGGCTCAACGCCACATCCCCGACGGCCAGCCAACCCATCGCGGCCCCGGCACGAGGAAGCGTCGGGTCGTGTCCGGCGAAACGCAGTGACCAGAGCGGGAGCCCCAGGAATCGGATCGCCGAATCCCGCCGGACCGGTGCCAGCAACCGCAGTCCCGAGCCCGCAAGCCGGTGTCCATAGGCTTCATCGCCGGTTCCATTCGCCTCCCGAATCCCGAGAACGCGACGGTTCATGCGGACGTTGACGGCAAGGATCACACCCAGAAGAAGCGCCAGCCACAGGATGATGATGCCGAGGATCGCCGGCGCGGACGCCTGGTACGTCCTGCCATTCATCCCGAGAACGAAGGCGAGCCCGAGGCTCATCCCGAAAGAGTAGGCCACGAGTCCGAAGGCGTGCCGGAGGATGCACCGCCGCTCCTCCGGCGAGCGTGCGGTGGCCGCCAACAGACGCGCGCTGAACCCGCCGATCGCCAGGCCCGCGAGAGATCCGAGGAACGCACCGAATCCGAGCCCTCCCGCGGCGCCCTTCGCCGCGGCGATCACACCCTTCCCGGCCAGGTTGGCGGCGCCCAACCCGAGCCCGGACACCGTCGCCGTCGCCGCCTCTGCGGACGGGGAGGAAATCA
>CAIYXO010000171.1 GCA_903930165.1 uncultured Verrucomicrobiota bacterium
AACTGGCCGCGGTACTTGGTTCCCGCGACCATCAGGGCGAGGTCCAGGGTGACCACCCGCTTGTTCAACAGGAGTTCGGGAACGTTGCCCTTGGAGATCTCCTGGGCCAGTCCCTCGACGATGGCGGTCTTGCCCACTCCGGCCTCGCCGAGCAGCACCGGGTTGTTCTTGGTGCGGCGGCAGAGGATCTGGATGACCCGCTCGATCTCCTGGGCGCGGCCGATCACCGGGTCCATCTCGCCCTTCTTGGCGATCTCGGTGAGGTCGCGACCGAAGGCCTTCAGGGCGGGCGTCTTGACCTCCTTGTTCTTGTCGCCCTTCTGCGGCGTCTTGCCGGCCTCGACGGGCTCGTTCGACGGATCCTTCGGGGCCCCCTCCTCGGCCTCGGCGTTCTGGAACTGGGGATCGAGCTCCTTGAGGATCTCCTGACGGCACTGTTCGATGTCGACCTCGAGGTTCTTCAGGACCTTCGCCGCCACGCCGTCGCCCTCACGGAGCAGTCCGAGCAGGATGTGCTCGGTGCCCACGTAGGTGTGGTTGAGCGCCTTGGCCTCCTTCGCGGCGAGCGAAAGCACCTTCTTCACCCGGGGGGTGTACGGGATGTTGCCGGCGGCCTTCTGCTCCTTGCCGCTGCTGACCTCCTTCTCGACCTCCTGTCGGACCGTGTCGAGGTCCAGCCCCATCTTCTGGAGGACGTTCACCGCGACGCCTTGCCCCAGCTTGATCAGCCCCAGGAGCAGATGCTCGGTGCCGACGTAGTTGTGGTTGAAGCGATCCGCCTCCTTGCGCGCCAAGGCCAGGACCTGTTGCGCACGGGGCGTGAAGTTGTTCATGGATTCGTCGCTCATTGAATGGGTCGGCCTCGGGAAACCTCCCTCGGCGCGCGGATCTAATCTGTGGAGGGGCGGAATCCACGTCAAAAGTTCTTCCGAACAGAGTCGACGCCCGCCCACTGGGACATCGGAGGATCCATCCTCGGGCTTGACCCGCCAAACGCAACCGGCGGGAGTAGGATCAGGCACGGGGATGCGCGTCGCGGTAAACCTGCTTCAGCCGTTCGGCGGTGACATGGGTGTAGACCTCCGTGGTCTGGAGTCGCGCGTGGCCAAGCAGTTCCTGGACGGACCGGAGGTCGGCCCCGCGGTCCAGCAGGTGCGTGGCGAAGCTGTGCCGGAGCTTGTGCGGGGTCAGGGCCGGGTCCAGCCCCGCCGCGGCCAGGTGGACCTTCAGCCGTCTCTGCACCGTCCGCGGCAGCAACGGCGCGCCGTCAGGCCCGAGGAACACCGCCGAAGCGGGATCCCGCGGATGGCCCGACGCCTCCCAGTAGGCCTCGACCGCAGCCAAGGCCGGGCGTCCGAACGGAATCTGGCGTTCCTTGCGCCCCTTTCCCCGCACCCGCAGCAGGCGCTGTCCGACATCCATCTCCCCGACCCGAAGTCCGCACACCTCGCTCACTCGAAGACCGGCCGAGTAGACCAGCTCGAGAACCGCGGCATCTCGCAAATGGGGCACCGGGTCCACCGGCCTTCCTTCCACCGCCGCATCGCGTTCGCGGGCCAACTCCCGCAGCGGCGCCTGAAGCAGGGCGGTCATGCCGTCCTCGGGAAGGAACCGGGGCAACCGCCTCTCACGTTTGGGCATCGCCAGGCCGCGGATCGGCAGCTTTTCCACCAGCCCTTCCCTCAGGAGGAAGCGGAAGTAGGTGCGAAGCGCGCTGAAGCGCAGCTGGACCGAAGCCCGGCCGAGGTCCTTGCGCCCGAGCCAGCGGAGGTACTGCCGGAACGCTTCCCGCCGCAGGGCCGGCCAGTCAGGGAGCCGCCCCCCGAGGGATCGATGCCACGCCGCGAACTCCTCCAATGCCTGGCGGTAGTTGCGGACGGTGTGTTCCGAGGACCCGCGGACAGCGGCGAGATCCGTCAGGAATCGCTCCACCAACGGATCCGAAGGCACGGGATCGGGGGTTCCGGACACGGGGACATCCTAGTGGGCGCCCCGGATCGAAGGGAGCAGAAGTCGATGCGATCGGCGTTTCCGTCCGCAGGATCGCGGATCCCTCAGCGTCCACGGGACCCGGC
>CAIYXO010000172.1 GCA_903930165.1 uncultured Verrucomicrobiota bacterium
CCACCAGCTTGCCGGTGAGCTTCTCGAGGTCCACCCCGGGCAGGCCGAGTCCGAAGAAACGCTTGGGCGTGACCTTGGGGACCAGCACCGACGGATCGCCGTTGGCGGAACCCCTGCGGGCGTTGCGTTTGGTGGTTCGTTTCATTTCACGACGGCGTAGGTGTCCAGGCCGATGCGGTCCTCGACGAACTTCCGGACCAGCCCCTGTTGCTCCTCGATGCGGCGGTTGGCGTCCATCACCACGAAGTCGAACTCGGTGCTCATCGCCAGGTACTGCTCGAAGATGCGTCCCTGGAAGATGCGGAAGCTCTCATAGGGATCGGTGGAGAGCCCGAGGTCCATGCCGGCCTCGTGGTGTTTGAGCGTGGGGCGGTTGTCGAGGATGCGGTTCAGGGAGACCTCGAGGTGGGACCGGAAGAAGAAGGTGATGTCGGGCCGGGCTGCGAAGCTGTAGACGCCGCGAACCCACGCCGGGGTGCAGCCGCGGACGACATCCCTGGCGAAGGCCGTGTAGATGTAGCGGTCGCACAGAACGAGGTAGCCGGCCTTGAGCAACGGCAGCAGCTGGCGCTCGTAGCGGTCGGCGAAGTCCGTCGCGTGGATCAGGGAGAAGGTCGTCGGTGTGAGCAGGTTCTGCTTCTTGCCCTTGCTGGTGGCGCTCTTCACCAGCGCCGAGGAATTCCACTCGCTGAAGAAGACCTTCAGTCCGCGCATCTCCAGCCAGCGCTTCAGCAGGTAGATCTGGGTGGATTTGCCGGAGCCGTCGAGCCCCTCCACCGCGATCAACCTGCCGGGGAAGCCCAGGTCGGCGAACGTGTGCGTCATGCCGGGCCACCATAGGCAACCGGTCCGTCGCAGGCCAGCGGGCGTTGCGGCGAACCGTTTTCCGGGCGCCGCAACGCCCCACGGACGGGAGGCACCGGCTCAGATCCGGTTCTTCAGGTCGTGGAACTTCACCAGGTTCAGGATCAGCAGGACCAGTGCGGCAGGACCGGCGATGTAGTTCAGCAGCGGGATGCAGCAGGCGACGGTGACGATCGAGTACCAGAGTCCCACCGCGGCGCCGCAGTCCCCGACGTCGCCCCGGCCGACGCTGTCGAAGTGGCTCTTGAACGATGCCGGGACGCGCTGGAAGACGACGAAATTCCAGATGATCGGGAAGCAAGGGATCATCAGGAGCCAGACCTGTCCCGGGGAGATCTTCCGGTGTTCCGCGGGGATCCGTTCGAGCGCGGAGGAGATGATCCAGCAGACGACGGCGTTGACGGCGAGTCCGATGAAGAGGCCGAAGAGCAACACGACGCCGACAAGGGCCGCGATGCCCCCGATTCCGGTGGCGTCGGCTTCGGAGGCGGCGAGAAGGGGCTGGATGTTCATCCTGTTGGGGTTCGGATCGGGTTGGGCTGCAGTTCGGCTGGCTTCGTTGGATACCCGGGTTTGAAGCCCGTTGGAATCCGACGTTTTCCAGCACCCGGCTGGAGCCGATTGGTTTCGAGCCGTGGGAACGAGGTTTCCCGTCCGGATCCGCCGGCGGCCGCGTTGCTCGTTGCCACCCCGCCATCCCCTCACCCAACGTTCCGGGCGGTGAAGCTGATTTCTTGGAACGTCAACGGCGTGCGGGCCGTGCTGGGCAAGGGACTGTTGGAATTCATCCGGTCCGAGGACCCGGACATCCTGTGCCTGCAGGAGGTGAAGGCGCAGCCGGAGCAGGTCGACGTGGAATGGCCGGCCGGCTACGAGGCGCATTGGAACTCCGCGGAGAAGAAGGGCTACAGCGGCACCCTGACGCTGACGCGGGCGAAGACGCTCTCCGTGGAGCGGGGCCTGGGAACCATCCTCGAGGACCGCGAGGGCCGGGTGCTGACCACCGAGCATGCGGAATTCTTCCTGGTGAACTGCTACACGCCGAACTCACAGCGCGA
>CAIYXO010000173.1 GCA_903930165.1 uncultured Verrucomicrobiota bacterium
CCCAGAACGCCACGTTCGCCTCGGCACCCACCTGGCCCTCCGTCCCCGAACCGGGACTGGCCACCCTGCAGGTCGCCCGCTACACCGAGGATGTTCCCCTGCCCCTGTTCCTCCCGGGGCGGGACGTGGAGACGGCCAATTCCAGCCTTGTGTACAGCCAGGTCGTCGCCAGCAGCGGTACGCTCGCCGCAGCCAGTGGCAACGGGAACTTCACCTACACACCGGCAGCCAACATCAACGGCCCAGTCACCGTGACCTACCGGGTTTCCGACGGAACCCTGACCACCGATGGCCGGTTCTACCTCCAGGGCGTCCCGGTGGACGACGTTCCCACGCTGGGAACTTCCGGTGTCATCGCCGGCCAGACCATCGACGAGGGATCGGCCAGCACGGCCACGTTCCCGGTGACCGACGGGGATCCGGAACTGCTCCAGTCGATGGCGCTCCAGGTGACAACCTCGAACACGAATCTCATCCGGAACCCGACCATCTCGTTCGGCGGTACCGACGGCAATGCGACGGTCGCCTTCAAGGGACGCCCCGGAGCCAACGGCTCGGTCACCCTCACGGTGGTGGCGACCCAAACCACGGGTGCGGCCCATTCCACCACCAACTCGTTCGTGGTCACGATCCGCGCGGTGGACGACGCCCCCAACGTGGGTCCGGCCAATTCGCTGGCCTTCAACTCGACACTGACGCCCGCCACCCTGTCCCAGAACGCCTATGTCCGGATTCCGGGCTTCGGCACCAACGTCCCCACCTCGGAGATCACCATCGAGTTCTGGCAGAACGTCCGGGAGAATGCCAACCAGTCGACCTTCCAACTGAGCCCGGACAACACCGCCAACCGGATCAATGCCCATGTCCCCTGGGGAAATGGCCAGGTCTTCTGGGACTTCGGCAACATCGGCGCCGGCGGCCGTCTGGCCTACACGCCGCCCGTCCCGATCGTCGGCACCTGGCAGCACTTCGCCTTCGTCGCCAGCGCCTCGGGCAACTACATGAAGATCTTCCGCAACGGCATCGAGGAGGCCTCCAAGCCGGGGGTCACCCCGTTCCTTCCTGCGGACCAGGAACTCCGCCTGGGACTCTTCATCGGCAGCCTCGCCGAGTTCCGCGTCTGGAAGGTGGCCCGCACCTCGGAGCAGATCCTCTCCACGTTGCATGCCTCCCTGACCAACGAGGCCCCCGACCTGGTCGCCTACTACCGCTTCAACCAGCGCCCCCTCACCCAGCTGCGCGACTTCGCCTCGCTGGCGGGACAGGCCGGCAGCCAGGACGGCGTTATGGTCTCGGACACCACGGCGGCCGAGAATGACCCGGCCTGGAACACACTCCAGACCGGAACGTCCGGCAACCTGGCCAACCTCTCGTGGCAGACGCCGGACCCCGTACTGGCCGCCCTGCAAACCATCCGGGTCGGGGATGGCACCACGACGAACCTCTTCCTCCCCGCGTTCGATGCCGAGAACAGCCTGGCTCTGACCTGGCAGGGCATCTCCGCCAGCACCGGTACGGTGACCCATCTGGGCGGCGGCGTCGTCCGGTACGTCGCCCCCGTCGGACACGACGGACCGGCCAGCATCGCCTACTCCGTCCGTGACTCCGCCCTCAAGGTCACAAGTTCCTCGGTGCAACTCCGCGTCTTCATCACCCAGAACGACGCGCCGACCATCTCCGCGATCCCCAACACCGCCGCCGAGGAGGACTCCTCGCTGATCGAGGTTCCCTTCACCGTCGACGACGACCAGCCCCCGGCGAACCTCGTGATCACGCCCGTGCTGCTGGAGAACGGCTCCATCCTCTCCAGCGTCTCGGTCTCCGCCGGCACGCAGTTCCGCCGCCTCGTGGTCGTTCCCAAGCCCGGTGAGATCGGAACGGTGCGCATCCGCCTGCTGGTCCAGGACTCCGGCCAGAAGAGCGCGCAATCCGAGTTCGAACTCCGCATCGAACCCAAGCCGGCCTACAGCGTCTTCGACCTCGGGGTCGTCCCGGGCAAGTCCGCCTCCTTCGGAACCGCCATCAACGACCGCGGCGCGGTCACCGGCTTCATGACCGACACGGACACGGCCCAGAACAATCCCGTCGGGTTCTTCTTCAACGGCATCGAGAACGGCGGCGTGGTCGACAGCAATCCCCCCATCCAGGTGGGCCCGAGCCCCCTGACCTCCCCATTCCGCGCCTGGGCGATCAACAACGGCTACACCCTGGCCGGATCCGGCCGGCTCGGCGGAACAACGGTCGCCTGGTCCAAGGGGATCGAGGGCACCATCGCCAATCTCGGCGTGCTCCCCTCCGCCGCCTTCGCCGAGGCGCGGGCGATCAACGCGGCCGGCCTGATCACGGGCTTCGGGACCAACTCCGCCAACAAGCGACGCGCCTTCGTCCACAACCCGGGCGACGGGCTGCTGACCGACCTCGGTGTCGCCCCCTTCCCGTTCAACGACCAGTCGGACGCCTTCGCGGTCAACGATGAGGGCCACCTGGTGGGATCGATCTTCAACTCGTCCGGCCACCGTCGCGCGATGATCCGGACCAACAACGTCCTCGTCCCGCTCCTCACCGTCCCCAACGACACCAACAGCGTCGCGTACGACATCAACTCGTTCGACCAGGTGGTGGGCACGACCAGCACCTTCGCCGGCGGCGACTCGGCCCTCTCCTTCGACGGCACCGCGGATTCCGCCGAGGCCACCAACCTCCTGACCAATCCCACCGGCGTCCCGCTCGTGGCCGGCAACGCCCCGGTCACCGTCGAGGCCTGGATCCGGATCGGCTCCCTTCCCGCCAACCGTTCCTGGCCCCTCCTGCTGGGCAATGCCGCCAATGGACAAAGCCTCCACTGGCTCGTCAATCCCACCGACGGAGGCAACCTGCAGGTCGGCTTCTTCGGCCTGGGCGGATCGACCAACATCCCGGTCCGGGTCGGTTCCTGGATGCACGTCGCCACGGTCTACGACCCTCAGACCTCGAAGATGACCGTCTACCGGAACGGCCAGCCCTTCACCACCAACACCGTCTCCGGGGTCGATCTCCAGGGCATTCCCCTCACCCTGGGCAAGGCCTACCAGAGCCAGAACTTCTTCAACGGCGCCCTGGACGAGGTCCGCGTCTGGAAGGTCGCCCGGACCGGTGCCCAGATCGCCTCCGCCTACACCCAGAAGCTGGCCGGGAACGAGACCGGGCTGGTGCTCTACCTGCCCTTCGACGAGGGATCCGGGACCGTCTCCTCCACCAGCCTCGCCACCGGGAACATCCAGGTCCGCCTCACCGACAGTCCCGTGTGGACCGTGCGTGCCGGCCTCCCCTCGCCCGACATCGTCCTGGGTGACGCGGTCCTGCAGCTGGACGGCATCAGCGCCCAGGCCACCGGCCCCAGCCTCTCGCTGACCAACACCTCCTTCACCGTGGAGTTCCGGGCCCGGAGGACCGCCGTGGGCAAGATCAACTACGTCGTCACCGGCGGCACCGGCCAGACCTCCCAGGGCCTGCATGTCGGCTTCCGGGAAAGCAACGTCTTCACCTTCGCGTTCTATGCGAACGACCTCAACACCGGGCCGTTCCCCGACACCGATTGGCATCACTGGGCCTGTACCTACAACCGGACCAACCGCCTGCGCCGCATCTACCGCGACGGCGCGCTCGTGGTCCAAGACACCAGTCCCTCGGACTACCTCGGGACCGGGCCGCTGCTGATCGGGAACGGCCTGCTCCAGAATGCCGCCCACTTCGGCGGCGCCCTCTCCGAGCTGCGGATCTGGAACGTCGCCCGCTCCGCCGAGGAGGTCGCCGCCAACAGCGCCGGAAGGCTCTCCGGAGGCACGGCCGGCCTGATCGCCCACTATCCCCTCGACGAGGGTGGCGGGAACACCGCGGCCAACCGGGTCGCCGGCGGCTCGCCTCTCAGCCTCGGCGGCGCCATCGCCTGGGCCGGACGCGACGACGGATTCCTTCGCGGCTTCTTCTACAACACCGGGTCCGGACGTCTCCAGTCCATCGGAACCGTGGCTCCCGGCGGCGCCAGCGAGGCCCGCGGGATCAACGACTTCGGCCAGATCGTCGGCTCCGAGTCCCAGGGCGCCGGAAGCCGCGCCATCCTCTTCAGCTCCGGCAAGCTGAACGACCTCAACGACCTCCTCCCCGAGGCCGAACAGCTCGACGACTGGAAGCTCGAGGTCGCCAACCGCATCAACAAGGTCGGCGCCATCGTCGGCAGCGGCACCCACAAGGGCCTCAAGCGCGCCTTCCTCGCCATCCCCGCGACCCTGATCGGACGCCCGGTGATCCGTCCCCAGGGCGCCGTCGAGCGGTATCCCGAGATCACGATCCTCAGGAAGGAGCGCTCCGACGACAACGCCCTGAACAGCTTCTTCTGGAGCCCCGCCGAGAAGAAGCTCTACGCCATCCGGCCCGTCATCGCGAAGATCCAGTGGTACACGTCGTTCAGCGACACGGTGGGCAGCGGAATCGAGGTCCTCCCCAACACCGAGCGGGTCGTCAGCGTCACGGCCAATGTCTGGCCGAAGAACCCGATCATCCACATCGCCGGCGCCCCGGTGGACATGCAGCCCGCCGCCACCGCGACCCGCTACAGCTTCCAGTCGCTGATCTACGTCACCAACAACGCCACGGTCGAGCCGAGCTCCCTCCTCTTCAGGAGCCCGTCCCCGGGCTACACGGTCGCCCACTACTACCGGACCGAAGGACAGCCGGTCGATCCCTCCACCCAGTCCCCCCACTTCGACGTGATCCGAACCGTGGAATGGACCGACACCGCCCACGCGGGACTCGTCAACGCCGACGCCACGATCGGGACCGAGGTGACCGACCCGCGCCACACCGAATACGAGTCCAAGAACGGCTACGTCCTCCTGGAGAAGGCCGCCTACGACTCCACGGGGACCGACCGCGCCTACAACCGCGGCAACCGCCTCGGCCCCATCCTCCCGGTGAACACCGAGAGGCCCGGCGGAAACGATCTGGCCAATCCCGATCCCCTGGTCGTCGTCTGGTACAGCACCAACCGGATCGGCGTGGCCTGGGCCAGCCATCCCGTGCGCTACCGTCTGAACTGGCCTTCGGACGAGACCGTGGACCGCATCATCATCGCCAGCACCGAGGGATCCGGCTACCTGGACGCCGCCGACTACCCGGCCAAGACCTACTACAACCAGCCCGACATCAACCAGCCGGGCTTCAATCCCAACGAGGAGCACGCCTACATGCCGGTGGACACGCTCTTCGCGATCCGGGACGACCTCAACCAGGACCGCGGATACTCGCTGCCCTACGCCCTGCTGAAGTTCCGGGATCCCACCACCGACCGCTGGCGGATGCGGGTCTTCAAGGTCGTCGCCGAGCAGGCGCC
>CAIYXO010000174.1 GCA_903930165.1 uncultured Verrucomicrobiota bacterium
ACGTTCGGCCTGGCCGCGGGGCCTGCGGGCATGACGGTCGGGGCGGACGGGCGGTTGGCGTGGACGCCGACGGAGGCGCAGGGACCGTCGACCAACGAGGTGCGGGTCTTCGTCCGCGACAGCGGCACGCCGGCGCTTTCGACGACGAACGGCTTCACGGTCGTGGTGCGCGAGGTGAACACCACGCCGGTGTTCACGGCGGTTCCGCAGCAGTCGGTGAACGAGATGACCGAGTTGCGCCTGCAGTTGGTGGCGACCGACGCGGACCTTCCGGCCAATGGGCTCGTGTACAGCGTCGTGAGGGCCCCGGCCGGGTTCGATGTGGGGCCGACGGGATTGGCGACGTGGACGCCGGGAGAGGGCGACGGACCGGGCACGAGCCGGGTCACCGTCCGGGTCGAGGACGGCGGGAATCCCCCCTTGGCGGCGACCAACGAGTTCCTGGTGGCCGTGCGCGAGGTGAACCGCGCGCCGGTGCTGGCGGTGTCCGACGCGGTGTTGGACGAGGGGGCGACGCTGGCGTTCCGGTTGGCCGGGACCGATCCGGACGTTCCGGCCAACGGCTTGACGTATTCGCTGCTGGAAGGTCCTTCGGGCCTGACGGTGGCGGCGAACGGTGATCTTCGCTGGGTGACGACGGAGTCGAACGGGCCTTCGGTGAACGCGGTGCGTGTGAAGGTGGCCGACAACGGCAATCCGCCGCTCAGCACGACGAACGCGTTCACGGTGACGGTGCGCGAGGTGAACACGGCGCCGGTGTTCGCCGCGGTCGCCCCGCAGGCGGTCGACGAACTGACGGCATTGTCGCTGCAGTTGCGGGCGACCGACTCGGATCTTCCCGCCAATCCGTTGACCTTCCGTCTGGTTTCCGGGCCTCCGGGCCTCGGCGTCTCGGCGTCCGGCCTGATGCGTTGGACGCCCGGCGAGGACCAGGGTCCGGGTGCGCCGATCGTGGTGGCCGAGGTCTCCGACTCCGTGGGCGGGACGACGCAGATCGAGATCCCTGTCGCGGTGCGTGAGGTGAATGTCGCCCCGACCCTCGCCGTGGTCGCCAACCAGGTCGTTCCGGACGGCGCCGCGTTGCGGGTCGTGCTCGAGGGACGGGATCTCGACCAGCCGGCGCAGACGCTGACCTACCGGGTTGATCAGGGTCCGACCGGACTCACGGTCACCGACCGGGGCGTCGTCCAGTGGCGCCCCGAGTCGACGCAGAAGCCCAGCACGAACTCCGTCCGCGTGAGCGTCGGCGACGGCGTCGTTTCGGCGCAGACGACCTTCGTGGTGGTGGCCGAGAAGTTCTCGAATCCGTTCACCTACAACGGTCGGGCGATCGACGGCTATGTGGCCAACGCCACCTTGTGGCTGGACGCCAACCTGAACGGCGTCCTCGATGCCGGTGAGCCGTCCACGATCACCGACCGCTCCGGGAACTTCCAGTTGGCGTTCGAGCTCGGGGACTTCGACCGGAATCGCGACGGGGCCCTGGGCCCGGACGAGGGGCGGATCATCGCGCAGGGAGGCTTCGACGTCTCGACCGGCGAGCCGCGCACCTCGCCGCTGTCCGCGCCCCCGGGTTCGACGGTGATCAGCCCGCTCACGACGCTGGTGGACACGGTTGCCCGCCAGAATCCCGGACTCGGCTTCGCCGCGGCCGAGGAGCGCGTCCGCACGGCGCTGGAACTTCCCGCCGGCGTGGAGATGACCCGGTTCGACCCGATCCAGGCCGCGGCGGCCGGTGACGAGCGGGCGGCCACGATGCAGGCGGCCGCGGCGGTGGTGTCCGACACCATCGCCCAGGTGTCGCGGGTGTTGGACGAAGCCGGCTCGTTGGACGCCCGAGGCGCGGCCGCGGCGGTGACCGACGCGCTCGCCCGGCAGGTCTCCTCCGGGGCCGCCGTCGACCTGACCACCGACTCCGCCGTCCGCGAGACCGTCAACTCGGCAGCGACGAGCTCGGGAACTTCCCTTTCGACCGAGATCCGCGAGGTGGTCTCCCAGGTGGTTGCCGAGCAGAACGGGGCCAAGGTCGAGGCGGCTGAGTCGGCACCCGATCCGAGATCCGCGATCGAGGACATCGCCCAGGTCCAGACGGTTTCCCAGGGCGAGACTGCCGACGCGCTGGGCGAGTTGGCCGGAGGCCGGCTCGGTGGGGACGAGGTCACGCTCCGATTCACCGGCGAGGCGCTGGAACAGGCCGTCCTGGACGCTCCGGTCGGGGACATCGCGGGAACCAACGTCCAGACCGGCACCTTCGAGCTCCTGAGGGCGGAGGCGACCGTGACCGAGGACGGCAGGTCCCTGGAACCGTTCACGGTGGTCCGCAGGGACGGATCGGCCGGCCGTGTGGACATCCGGGTGATCCTTGCCGGCCCGGCCGGGCTGCTCCGCGCGAACGAGGCGGTGTTGCGATTCGACGACGGCAGCCTGCAGCAGAGCCTCGACTTCGCCGGACTGCTGGTCGACGACGCGGTTCCGCAGGGATTGCGTCAGATCGGAATCCAGTTGGCGTTGGCGCCCGGTTCCGCGGCTGGCGCGGCCATCGGGACCCCGAGCGCCGGGACCGCCGAGGTCGTCGACAACGATTCCGCCGGCTCGGTGGGTTTCGCCCTGTCCCGTTTCGTCGTGAACGAGGGAGCCGATCCCGCCGTGGAGGTCGTACGGGTCGGCGGCACCGCCGGCCGGATCCTTGGGACGATCCAGTTGTCCGGCGGCACGGCCTCGGCCGGCTCGGACTACGAGAGTTCCACGGTGGCGGTCGAGTTCGGCCCGGGCGTCACGCGTCGCCTGATCCGGCTGCCGGTGGTTGACGATGCGGCCACCGAAACCAACGAAACAGTATCCCTGAGGCTGGCCCTCTCGACGGGGTCGGCGACCGGCTCCGCGTTGACACCCGGAGCCTCGGAGGCGGAGTTGGAGATCGAGGATGATGACGCACCGAGCGGGCCGACGCGGCTGGCCGTGGAGTTGTTGTCGGGTGGGCGGATCCGCATCCAGGCCTTCGGTCCGGCTGGCCAAGGGCATGTGCTGGAGCGGGCCGACCACCTGTTGACCCCGTGGACAACGGTCGCCGGTGGCGGGGCGATCACCACCTTGGGACCGACGGTTCCGGTGACCTTCGAGATGTCCGTCCAGGGCGTCGACAACGTCCTGTTCCGACTGCGCCGGCCCTGAGCCTCGGGCCGGGGGACGCCTCGGTTGCACCGGGGCGTCCTCCGGCTTGATGGCTTGAAGGCCGGACACCGGCGGAAACCGGTGCCATCGGATGATCTGGCAGACCCACATTGCGAGGGCGGCGGCGATCCACCTCGTCGTTCCCGTCGCCGGGTCCTGTGCCGAAGGGTCGGGGAGATCGACTCCGGCTCCGTCCATGCGAGTGAGAGGCGCCACGCCGACCCGCCGGACCACGCCCATCCGGAGTCGACGGTCCTCTCGGACACGGCAGGGAAGGCGGCGGTCCGCAGGCGCGTTCCTTGACTTGCAGGGAGGGGACGCCGATATCTGGCCCTAGGATATGCTCTGCCAGTTCTGCAAGGTGAAGGAAGCGACGGTCCACGTGACCGAGATCGCGGACAACAAGGTCAAGAAGGTTGACGCCTGCGCGGCCTGCGCGAAGGAGAAGAACTACAACGACCCGACGGCCTTCGCCTTGGCGGACCACCTGTTGGGGCTGGGCGCCTCGCAGAAGATGGAGGAGGCTTCCGAGGCGGTCGGAGCCGTCGAGTGCGACCAGTGCGGCTACACGCAGGCCGACTTCAAGAAGAGCGGCCGTCTGGGTTGTGCCCGGTGCTACGAGGTCTTCAGCGAGGGACTCGATTCGGTGTTGAAGACCATGCACAAGGACGTCCGCCACCGGGGTAAGGTGCCTGCCGCGCTCCAGCGGGTGCTCAAGAGCTCACAGCTGATGAACCGGCTTTCGAAGGAGCTGCAGGACGCGATTCAACGGGAGGACTTCGAGACCGCCGCCCGGCTTCGGGACGAGATCAAGGCCGCAAAAGCCGCCGCCTGAACCGACAAACCAACCGCAACCGCCATGTCCGTACTCGATTTCCTGATCCCGCCGTCGGAGGCCAGCCGCCGCAACGGACCGCACGACGTCATCGTGCTTTCCAGCCGTGTCCGGCTAGCGCGGAACCTCCGTACGGTCCCGTTCCCGAGCCACTCGAAGAAGGCGGACCGCATGAAGGCCTTCGAGGCCCTGATGCCGGTCGTGCGCGGGCTGCCGCTGATGGGGCCCGACGCCTTCTCCGAGTCCATGGACAAGCTGCCCGCCCTCGAGAAGCAGATCCTCGTGGAGCGGCACCTGATCAGCCGCGAGCACGCGGCGAAGAACGCGGGCAGCGGCCTCGTCTTCAACCGCGAGGAGAGCGTCTGCGTGATGGTCAACGAGGAGGACCACCTCCGGATGCAGGCGCTGCGTCCCGGGCTCCAGCTCCGGCAGGCGTGGATGACCATCGATTCCGTGGACTCCGCGTTGCAGGAGCGGGTGGAGTTCGCCTTCGCCGAACGCTACGGGTTCCTCACGGCCTGCCCCACGAACCTCGGCACCGGCATCCGCGTGAGCGCCATGCTCCACCTCCCCGGGCTGGTGCTCGCCGAGCAGATCAACCAGATCATCCAGGCGGTGAACAAGCTCGGCCT
>CAIYXO010000175.1 GCA_903930165.1 uncultured Verrucomicrobiota bacterium
CGGCAAGACCCACCTGATCCGCTCCGCCGCCGAGCTGATCGGCGTCCCCTTCGTGAAGGCCGACGCCACCAAGTTCAGCGAGACCGGTTACGTCGGCGGCGATGTCGACGATCTCGTCCGCGACCTCGTCCGCCGGGCGGGCGGCAGCGTCAAGAAGGCCTCCCATGGCATCATCTACCTCGACGAAGTGGACAAGCTGGCGACCCGCGGGGAAGGCGGGGGACGCGACGTCTCCGGCCGCGGGGTGCAGACGAACCTGCTGAAGCTGATGGAGGACGGCGACGTTCCGTTGGTCTCGCCGAACGACATGACCGGCCAGATCCAGAATGCGATGAGCGCGATGCGGGGCGGTGGATCGGCCCAACCGGAGACGATCAACACCCGTCACATCCTCTTCATCGTGAGCGGCGCCTTCGCCGGGATGGAGAAGCAGATCCGGCATCGGCTTGCAGAAGCCGCCGGCGCCGAAGGCGGGACGCCGGCGCGGGCGAAGGTGCAGCGCCTGGAGGCCGACGAGCTGTACGCCCGGGCGATGACCGCCGACTTCATCCAATACGGCCTCGAGCCGGAGTTCGTCGGACGCCTTCCGGTCCGCGTGGCCTGCCATGGATTGGACACCGGACATCTGTTCGAGGTGCTTCGCCGGAGCGAAAGCAGCCTGATCCGCCAATATGAGCGGGCCTTCGCCGCCTATGGCATCACCGCGGAGTTCACCGACGACGGCCTGAGGCGCCTGGCCGAGTTGGCCACCGGCGAGAACACCGGTGCACGCGGGCTCATGACCGTCTGCGAGCGTGTCTTCCGCGACCTGAAGTTCGCACTCCCTTCGAGCCGGGTCCGGTCCTTCCAGGTCACGCCGGAACTGGTCGAGAAGCCCGCTGTCGTTCTCAAGCGCCTCCTGTCAGAGGCCCGGTCCGCGAAGCCCCGCAAGGAGCCGCCGGCCGCGGAATGACGGCTAGCGGAGAGCCTTCAGCCGGACCGCGTCGGGATGCGCCTTGTAGAAGTCGTCGAGGGGGAAGCAGCCGCTCACCAGACCGTTGCGGGGCCCTGTGGTGCATTCGCTGAACGTCCGGCAGATGCGGCGACGTTGGACGGTTCTTCCGGCGAGAACGTCCGCCGGAAGTTCCGGATAGCTGAGCACCATCCGGCCGAGTCCGACGACGTCCACGTGGCCGGCGGCCACCTGGGCCGAAGCGACCTGCGGCAGCCAGTCCTGGAGGTAGGTGTAGGCGGATCCGACGACGACGAGGTCCGGGAACGCCGCCTTGGCGCGGGCGACCGCTTGGATCTGGCGGACCACACCCACCAGCGGGTCCTCCGGGGGCAGATAGCCGTCGCTGGGCGGTGTCGAGGCGGGACGCTGAAGGTGGGGATTGTAGTACGGGCTGGCGGCCGTGAGGCAGACCAGGCGGATGCCAAGTCCTATGAGGAGCTCCAGGAACCGGTACGGCTCGGTGGGATCCTGTTCGAGGGCGTTCTTCGGATCCGCGCCGAAGGCGTAGGGGTAGTCGCCCTCCCATGGTGTCGGGATGCCGGATCCGTCGGGCCCCTTCTGGAACGGGAAGGAGTCGAACAGGCTGAGCCGGACACCGATGGCGAGTCCCGGCGCATCGCGGCGGATTCCCTCGACGATCTCGGTGAGGAAGCGGGTCCGGTTCACGAAGGAGCCGCCGTAGCGGCCCTGTCGGGTCACAGCCGAGAGGAACTCGTGTCCGAGGTAGCCATGGCAGTGCTTGATGTCCACGAACCCGAAGCCCGCCTCCCGGGAGCGGACCGCGGCGGCGACGATGTCCCCGACCAGATCCGAGACCTCGGTGTCGGTGAGCACGGCCGAGTCCCCGGTGATGCCGAAGCGCGCGTCGAGGAGCGGATGCCGGTAGGCGATGCGGGGTTCGAGCCTCTTCGGATCGTTGGGACGGGCGAAGCGGCCGGAGTGGGTCAGCTGGACACCCACGAGGAGGTCGTCGGTCCCGCCATGGACCCGCTGGTGTTCGGCCACGAGTGCGGTCCGCAGTCCGGCGATGTCGCCGACATGATCCGGTGAGAAGACCAGTTGCCGCGGGTTCGCGCGTCCGTCGTGCCTCACCGCCACGGCCTCGCCGCCCCACACCAGCTTCGCACCGCTCTCTCCGAAGCGCCTCCAGCGACGGCGGACCAGTTCGGTGGGGCGTCCATCCGCGGTTCCGTCCCATCCTTCCATGGGCAGGATCGCGAAGCGGTTGCCGATGGCATGGGGGACACCGATTCCTGCCGGGATGGGGCGGCCCAGGATCTCCGGTCGGGGCGACGCGTCGAACGACAGCGGAAGGCCGAGCTCGGATAGGCGGCGTTGGAAAACCTCCGGGGAGTTGAGGGTGGCTATCTTTGGAAAGTGCATCCGGGAAAGGGAGGCGGACATTGCGGTTGGCGAGCGCAGCCGGTCGACGTCAGTGGCCGTGGGGGACGTTGCCGGCGTCGGGGGCCTTGGGGCCGTTCCCCGGTCGGGAAGGGAACCGGTTCAGGGCCTTGACCACGGAGACCAAGGCGACCGACGCGAGGACGGCGGAAACCAGGAAAGGGGCGCCCGGGAAGACGAACGGAGCGGAAGGTCCGATGAAGAAGGAGAAGACCTGGGTTCCCAACAGCGGTCCGATCACGCCGGCGACGCTCATCAGACTCTGCATGGCCCCCTGGACCGCGCCCTGTTCATTGGCCGGGACACGGTGTGCGACAAGGGCCTGCATGGCGGGTTGGGCGATGCCGCCCATGCAGCCGATCAGCAAGGGCAGGAACAACATCCATCCGGTCGCCGAGAAGGCGTATCCGACGTAGCTGACCAACACGAGGGTGAGACCGATCTTCACGGACCTGATCTCGCCGAGCTTCGGCACGACCACGCGGGCGAGTCCGCCTTGGACGATCGCGGCCAGCAGCCCGACGAAGGCCAACGATCCGCCGACCGCCTTCGGGGACCATTGGAAGCGGTACTCCGTGTAGATGGCCCAAAGGCTGTGGAGGATGAGCATCGCCACGCCGCCGAGGAACGTGGACAACGCGAGTCCACCCACCATGGGGTAGCGTGAAAGAGCCAGGAGGGAACCGAGCGGATTGGCGCGCTTCCAGTCGAAGCGGCGCCGGTTCTCAACGGCCAGCGATTCGGGCAACACGAAGAACCCGTAGAGCCAGTTGGTGAGGGAGAGCCCGGCGGCGACCAGGAAGGGCAGCTTCAGGTCGGTGGCTCCCAGCCATCCGCCGAGGGCCGGTCCCGTGATGAATCCCAGTCCGAACGCGGCTCCGATGATGCCGAAGTTCGCGGCACGCTTCTCCGGCGTGCTGATGTCGGCGATGTAGGCCGTGGCGGCGGTGAAGTTCGCGCCGGACATGCCCGCGACGACCCGCCCCACGTAGAACCACCCGAGGTTCGGCGCGAAGGCGAGGAGGATGTAGTCGAGTCCTCCGCCGAAGAGCGATCCGAGGATCACCGGCCGACGTCCATACCGGTCGGAAAGATTGCCAAGGATGGGCGCGAAGACGAACTGCATCAGCGCGTAGAGCGAGGACAGGACACCCACGGTGATGGAGGCCTTCGAGGTGTTCCCACCGTGGAAGTTCTCCACCAGCTTCGGAAGGATCGGGATGATCAGGCCGATCCCCAGCACGTCGAGGAAGAGCGTGACGAAGATGAATCCGAGTGCCGGTCGGCGGTTCATGCGCCGCCCATCCTTCCCGATGCGGTCGGGGCCGGCAATGGCGTCACCGGCCGGCCGGTGAAAAAGCGTCAGAACCGGGGCAACAAGATGGACAGCGGGACCAGCACGCCGCCGGCGATGAGCGCGGCGGCGATGTCGTCGACGACGACACCCAATCCGCCGTGGAGGTTTTGGAGGCTGCGGATCGGCCATGGCTTCCAGATGTCGAGGACTCGGAACAGGAGGAAGCCGGCGACCCAGACCGGCCAGGCGACGTGGACGTCATTGGGTGGCGGTTGGGAATGCCAATAGGCCGAAGCCGGAAGGAACACCAGCGGCATGGCGACGATCTCGTCGAAGACCACGGAGCCGGGATCCTTCCGTCCGAGGATGCGCTCGCCCGCCGCGCAGACCGGGACCGCGAGGATCGCCAGAGCGACCGCGATCGCGGCTTGAGCCAGCACCGGCAGCTTCAGCAGTGGGTAGGAGAGAGCAAGCCCCACCAGGCTCCCCCAGGTGCCGGGGCCCGGACGCAGACGGCCCGAGCCGAACCCCTGGGCGATCCACAGGAGAAACCGGTCGCTTTGGAAGGTCACGATGCGACCAGCATTCCCGGGAAGCCCGGCTGGTGGAAGCGGCAAGGCGTTCGTGAAAGCTTTGAGGGATCCACGACGGTCTGTTCCTCACTTCAACCGTGACCGGATCCATTCCAGTGACTCCCGTTGCCATCGGTCCCAGGAGGCGCCTTTGTAGCCGTTCAAGCCGTGGTCGCCATCCGGCAGTTCCACGAGGGCGTGGGGAACCCCGGCGGCCCTGAGCGATTCCGCCATCATCCGGCTGTTTCCGATGCCCACGGCCCGGTCGTCCACGGCATGCGCGAGGAAGATCGGTGGTGTCTTGGCGGTGACCTGCCGCTCGGTGGAGAACCGCTTCACGAGCTCGATGCCGGGATCCTTGCCGAGCAGGTTATCGCGGGAACCGTGGTGTCCCTCTGGGCCCATGGTGATGACCGGATAGACGAGGATCGCGAAGTCGGGTCGGGAACCGAGGCGCTCAACGGGATCCGTCGCACCGGAGTCCCCGGCGTCGAAGAGGGTGGCGCGGTGGCGGCGAGGTGCCCGCCGGCGGAGAATCCCATGATACCGACACGGTTCGTCTTCACGCCCCATTCGGCCGCGTGAAGCCTCGCCAGACGGATCGCCCGCTTCGCGTCCAGCAGCGGCACCTCGGACCTGCCCGCCGGAAGCCGATACTCCAGCACCAACGCGGAGACCCCATGGCCGTTGAGCCAGTGGGCGATCCCGTGGCCCTCAGGACCGGTGACCAGACCGCCATAGCCGCCGCCTGGACAGACGACGATCACCGTTCCGTCCGGTTTGGAAGCCCGGTGGAAGGTGATCGCTGGTTTCGCCGTCGCCTCAACGCCGCCCCTTCCGTCCGGTGCCCCGGCCGACCACAGGGGCATCAGGATCGGGCCGGCCGGCCGGATCTCCTCGGCCCATGCCTGAAGGGCTGCGAGCAGGCAGAGGAACAGTGGAAGGCGCATGGGATTCTTCAATGGTTCAGAAGGAACTCGGGCGAGTTGAGCAGGGCCCAGAGGAGATCCTCGGTTGCTGTCCGCCGGGTGGCGTCCTTCGCGTTGAACGCCGCGGTTGCGCGTTCCACTTCGTTCGGAGTCGGACGGCGGGCCAGCGTGACGAGATACAGCTCCTCGACGATCCGCGCCGGCGGCCAGTCACCGGCGGCCAGCTTCGCGGCGCGGCCGGCGTCGGAGGAGAGCTTGGATTGCAGCGACCGGGAGTTCATCAGGTGCAGCGACTGGACCACGCTCAGCTGCTGGTCGCGTTCGCAGGGGCAGTCGCTGCTGGAGTTCGGCCGGCCGAAGGCATCCATGAAGTGCGACTCGATCTTGTAGCTCCAGGCCTGGTTGGCGCGGCCGCCGATGGGCACGGCCGAGAAGGATTCGAGGACGCCGGTGACGTCGCACACCGCGTCCAACAGAACCTCCGCTGGAAGTCTCCGCCGATACGCCCGCGAGAACGCACGGTTGTCGCCGACGTTGGTCTCGTTCGGCTCGGAGGAGAGCTGGTAGAGCCGCGAACCCAGGATCGTCCGCATCAGGTGCTTCAAGTCGTGGCCGTGCGCCTCGAAGTCGTCGGCCAGGGCATCCAGCAGCGCGCTGTTGGCGCCCGGATTGGAGATGCGGAAGTCGTCCACCGGATGCACGACTCCCCGTCCGAAGAACGCCGCCCAGACCCGGTTCACCGCGGCCCGGGCGAAGAAGGGATTCCTCGGCGCGGTGAGCCAGTTGGCCAATGCGACGCGCGGGTCCACCGAAGCCGAGGCGGGCGCCGGCCCATCCGGCGGGCGGGGGCTCAACACCTCTCCGGTGACCGGATGTGTGACCCTCCCGCCTGAGGCGGCGAAGAAGGTCTCCGTGCCTGCGGAGATCGGCGGCGAGAGGCCGGCGCCCTTCTGCTTCACCGGCCCGAAATAGGCGGCGAGTCGGTAGAAGTCCTCCTGGCTCCACTTCTCGTTCGGATGGTGGTGGCACCGTGCGCACTCGAGTCGCGTGCCGAGGAAGAGCTGGCTGAACATGGTCGTCAGCTCCGCGGGCTCCCGACGGTCGCGGTAGATCACCGCAGGTCCGTCACGGTGGTTGGAGCCTTCTGCGGTGAGGATGTCGCGGACGAACCTGTCGTAGGGGACGTTCCGGCGGAACTGCTCGCGCACCCACTGGTCCAGCACGAAGACGCTCTTCACCCCGACACGGTCCGGGTTCGGCCGCAGCAGGTCGGTCCACTTGTTGGCCCAATGGTCGGCGTAGGCGGGATCCTCGAGCAACCGGTCCACGAGCTTCGCACGACGCGCCGGGTCGGTGTCGGCGAGAAACCCGCGGACCTCGTCCGCCGTGGGGATGCGGCCCAGGGTGTCGAGGGTCGCGCGGCGAAGGAAAGCGGCGTCGTCGCAGGCCTCCGACGGCTTCAGTCCCAGCTCCTGGAAGCGAGCCAGCGCGAAGGCGTCGATGAAGTTGTTGGTGGGGATCGCCGCGTATTCGGCGGCCGGGAAGAGGCGTCGCGCCGGAACCAGGATCCTTGAGTCGGCGACGAGTCCCATGTAGCGGGCCACGACCACGCCTTGCCCGGCGACCAGGCCGATCGTGATGCGTCCTTCCGGGTCGACGCGGGCCAGCTCGGGATCGTTGGACTCGAAGGCGGCGAGCGCGGTGACGTCCCGCGTGGAGCCGTCCGTGTAGTGGGCCTCGACGAGCAGCCGCTGTGTGGCTCCGTTCCGGTGGCGGCGGGCCGACGGGAACACCTTCAGCGAGGCGAGGGCCGGCTCGTTGGTGACCACGAACGGCATGCCCGCGCGGATCCAGCCGACGAGGGTCCGGTGGATCGGCGAGCCCACTTCGAAGCGGCGTCCGCCCTCGTGCGGAATCCGGCCGGTCGCCTTCAGCAGGAGCAGGCTTTCGTCGGGCGCGGCGGGGAAGATCCGGCGTCCGCGGTCTTCCTTCACGATCTCGGCGTGGTCCGCCGCCGGGTCGAAGGAGAAGACCGAGAGCTTGAATCCGTTCTGTCCGTCGGGCTTCGCGTGGCACGCCCCGGCCGCGCAGCCGGCCTGGCTCAGTTGCGGCAGCACGTCCCGGACGAACGACGGATCCGGGGCGTTCGACGTCATGGTCGCGTTGCGGACCCGCAGGTCCGCCGTCAGGCGTCCCAACCGCAGCCGGACCTCGTTGGTGCCGGCGTTGGTCCCGGGCAGGAGGCGGAGCCCGTGGCTTCCGATGGATTCCAGACCGGAGCGCCGGGGGACCTCGATGCGGACATGGGGCGTCAGGTCGACCTCGAAGCCGTCGGCGTCGAGCCCCGTGACCCGGAATCCGCGCTGGGGCGCCCCGGGTCCCAGCTCGAGTTCCTTCGGGTACACCGAGAGGGATCGGAAGGCCGTCGACTTGAGTGCCGACGGCAGCTTCTCTGTTGCCGGAGCCGGGGTCCGCGACCGCAACCGGGTCCGCGATGTCGAGAGGTCCGCGCTTGGTTCTTTGGAGTTCGGGTTGGAAGGATGCGGGACTTGCAGCGTCGCGAGCAGCCGCGACTCCACGTCCCAGACC
>CAIYXO010000176.1 GCA_903930165.1 uncultured Verrucomicrobiota bacterium
CGCGGGAAGAATGTCGTCAGCAGCGCGGCGAAGACCCAATGCGTGGCGCTTCCGAGCGTCTGGCCCGCGGCGCGGTGGCGGTTGGGGAAGATCTCCGAGATCAGCACCCAGATCACGGCGCCCTGTCCGATCGCGTGGGCGGCGATGAATCCGAAGATGCACGCCGGCACGATCGCGTAGTGCTTCGTGAAGAAGGCCCAGGAGACGAGGCCCAGGGACAGGATGTAGCCGAAGGAACCGATGTACAGGAGCGTGCGGCGTCCGAGCCGGTCGATCAGCCAGAGTCCGACGAAGGTGAACACGAGGTTGGTGATGCCGATGCCGACGGACTGGAGCAGCGCCGCCTTCGCGCCGAGGCCGGTCATCTCGAAGATGCGCGGGGCGAAGTAGAGGATGGCGTTGATGCCCGACAGCTGGTTGAAGAAGGCGACCAGGAACGCGAGGGCGATCGGTAGGGAGAGACGCCGGCTCCAGAACCCGGAGGCGCCCGACGACGAACCGCGGGCCTCGCCGACCGGACCCGACATCGCCGCGGCCTCCGTCTCCAGCTCCGCTTCCGAGGCGGCCGGGTTGATCAGGCGCAGGACCTCCATTCCACGCTTCCGGTCCCCGCGACGCGACAGGAGCCAGCGCGGGCTCTCCGGGATCACCAGGCAGAGCGCGGTGTAGACGACCGACGGAACCGCAGCGATGCCCAGCATCCAGCGCCAGGCGTTCTCGCCGACCCCTGCCAGCAGGGCGTTCGAGGCGAAAGCCACCACGATGCCGAAAACGATGTTGAACTGGAACATCCCCGCCAGCCGTCCGCGGTGCGCGGGCGGCGCGATCTCGGAGATGTAGAGCGGCGCGACGACCGTCGAGACCCCGATGCCGACGCCGCCGAGGAAGCGGGCGGCGATGAACGACCAGACCTCGGGAGCGAATCCGCAGCCGAACGCCGAGAGGACGTACAGGATGCCGATCCAGAACAGCGTCGTCTTACGTCCGAACCGATCGGTCGGCCAACCGCCGAGCAGCGAACCGACCAC
The DNA here is from genome assembly GCA_903930165.1 of uncultured Verrucomicrobiota bacterium. Taxonomy (GTDB): domain Bacteria; phylum Verrucomicrobiota; class Verrucomicrobiia; order Limisphaerales; family UBA9464; genus SXXZ01. The sequence goes on from CAIYXO010000176.1 coordinate 1,029, forward strand.
GGTCCCGTAAAGCGCCGAGGCCATCGCCACCCCGTGCAGGTCCGCCGACAGCTTCCAGAGCGCCTGTATCTTCTGCTCGGCGCCCGAGATGACCACGGTGTCGAAGCCGAAAAGGAATCCGGCGAGCGCCGAGGTGACGGCCCACAGCAGCAGCCGGCCGGACATGGGGGTCCCCACGGAGCCGGCGGCTCCCGGGGACGTGGTGGTGGAAGGCATCGACATGGCGGAGGGGGTTCGGGTCAGGGTTTCTGGGAGAGGACAGGCGGTGCCGAGCGGAGCGGCCACACGGTCAGCTTACGGATCCGTGTCGCGGACGCCGCGCCGACGGAATCGAGGGAAAGGGTGAGGTCCGTGTGATGCGGCAGGACCAGTTCCGTCAGGCAGGTCTCACCGTCCTGGGCGAAGACCTCGACCGACGAGGTGTCCACGAGCAGGCGGATCCGTACGCGGCCGCCCTCGATCCGTACCGGCGCGCGGTGGCTGTCGCTGAACGCGGCGCTGAAGTCCTTGCGTCCCGATGCTGCCCGATCGAACCGTAGCTGACCGGACGCGGCGTCCAGTTCGAGGCGGGTCGTTCCGGGGCGTTCCTTCCCGTCGCCGTGATGCAACACGATGGCGACCTGCCCCGACACGGGCACGTTCTCCAGTTCGAGTTCCACATCGGCGAGCCCATCGGGCAGACGGAGTTCACGAAGCCTTTCGGAAGCCGCCGCGACGGCGACGCCCTCCAAGCGCCACGGCGCGCCACGCAACGCCTCGACCTCGCGGGCGGGACGCTGGAGCAGCCGGTATCCGTGGTCCGTCCGGCGCAGCGTCAAGGTGCGCGCCACCGTCATCGCGCTGCGCCAGGGCGACGTCGGAACGTCGTTCGCGTAGGTCCAGTTGCTCATCCAGCCCAGCCAGAGACGGCGTCCGTCGGAATCGGGGACGCCGGACCACGTCACCGCCGCGTAGAAGTCGGGACCGAAGTCGGCCCAGTTCGCTCCTTCGATTGCCGGCCGCGCCGGGGCCGACGCCAGGACGAACCGGTCGGCGTTGATGTGCCCCCAAGGCCCGGTGGCGCGGTCCACGATCTCGATCCGCGCGGTGCGCCCCAGGAACTCCCGGACGTCCCACGAGGCGGACTCGAGCCGCTCCGCGTCACCGCCCGTCGCCGTGCGGACCGCCTTGCCGTCCACCAGCAACCGCACGGAAAGGGACTCCGGTTGACGTCCACCGCCGACGCGGAAGTTCAGGTTCCCGGCATCCACCCGGAACTCGGGTGACGTCAGGGTCCCGGTCGAGCGATCTCCTCCGAGATAGCTGTTCACCAGGCCGCGTCCGGCGAAGCCCCGCACCTCCTGCTGGTTGGGAAGGGACCCCGGGGCGGGACGCTCGCCGAAGGCGTCTCCGGTCGCGCTCCATCCGCCGTAGCCGTCTTCGAAGTCACCGAGGACGCGTCCCCCGGGTTCCACCCCGGCAAGGCCCGCCGGCACGGAACCCGGGTCCTCGCCGAAGAACGTGCCGTCGAACTCGCCGACGAAGTACTGCGTGCCGGAGCCGCCGGCGGGTGCGCCGGAACCGACGTTCACCACGAGCACCCACTTCGTTCGGCGGCCGCCACCGGGGTTCTCGACCTCGACCGGGAACAGGTCGGGACATTCCCAGATGCCCTCGACCGAGCCCGCCGGACCGAAGTCGCTGAGGTGGCTCCAACGCTTGAGGTCGGGGGATGCATAGAACCGGACCTGGCGACGCACGGGCCAGGAGACGGCCATGACCCATCGGCGCGTCGGCGCGTGCCAGAAGACCTTCGGGTCGCGGAAGTCGGCCTCGCCGATGTCGAGGACGGGGTTGCCGGAATACTTCGTCCACGTGCGGCCCCGGTCGTTGCTGTAGGCGATCTGCTGGTTCTGCAGCGGCTTGCCGGTGTGGTGGCCGGTATAGATCGCCACCATCGGAGGCTTCCCGTCCCGGCCGAACCCGCTGGTGTTGTCCCGGTCCACCACGGCGCTGCCGGAGAAGATCATCACGCCGTTCTCCTCCGCGAGGGCGAGGGGCAGATGCTCCCAATGGTTCAGGTCC
>CAIYXO010000177.1 GCA_903930165.1 uncultured Verrucomicrobiota bacterium
CTCCATGCCGCGGTGGCCGCCTGGCGGACCGGTTCCCTTTCCGCCGCCGAGCAGGGCTTCCTCGACGCCTTCCTGCGTGCCGGCCTCCTGCCGACGACGACCAACGCCGTGCCGGCCGCGACCCCGCTGTTGGCCGAATACCGTCGCCTGGAGGACGCCATCCCGGTTCCGCGTCGCGTGCCGGGCGTGGTCGAGGCCGATGCCGCGGATTCCCCGCTCTATTCCCGTGGCGACCCGAAGAAGCCGCTCCGTTCCGTCCGCCGTGGCTACCTCCAGCTCGTCTCCGCCCAGCCCTACCGCACCGCCGACAGCGGGCGGCTGCAGCTCGCCGAGGACCTCGTCCGCCCGACGAATCCGCTCACCGCCCGCGTGATGGCGAACCGGCTCTGGTACCACGTCTTCGGCCGCGGCCTGGTCGGCACGCTCGACAACTTCGGCCGGCTCGGCGACGTGCCCACGCATCCCGAACTGCTGGACCACCTGGCCGGCCGGCTCGTCGCCCAGGGCTGGTCCACGAAGGCGATGCTCCGCGAACTGATGCTCACCCGGGCCTTTGGATTGTCTTCGGACGTCCCGGCGGGTGTCGCGGAGGTCGATCCCGGCAACACGCTGCTGACCCACGCCCGGGTGCGTCGCCTCGAGGCCGAGCCGGTCCGCGACGGGCTGCTGTTCCTCGGACGCCATCTCGACCTGCGGGCGGGTGGTCCGGGCGACGACGCCCTTGCGGAGCCGTCCCGTCAGCGGCGCCGCAGCGTGTACCTGACCGTCCGGCGCAACTTCCTGAACCCGTTCCTCGAGACCTTCGACCAGCCGCGTCCCTTCACCACCCTCGGGAAGCGGGACGTGACCAACGTCCCCGGCCAGTCCCTGGCGCTGCTGAACGACCCGTTCGTCCTCGCGCAGGCCGCAGGCTGGGCGGCTGCGGTGTGCGGCGACGGCGCGACCCCGTCCACGGACGAAGCCCGCGTCGGACGGTTCTTCGCCGAAGGCCTGGGCCGTCCGGCGACGGCCCGGGAGACCGAGTCCAGCCGGGCCTACCTCGCCGACCTGCGGCGTCTCCATGCGGAGACTTCCGTCGGACGCGCGGAGAAGGAGGCCGAGACCGCCGTGTGGCGCGACTTCGCCCAGTCCGTCTTCAACCTGAAGGAATTCCTCTACCTGCGCTGAACCGATGAAACCGGGAAATCCCTTCCAACCCCCGGCCGTGGCTTCGGCCCTTTCGGCCCTTTCACGTCGCGAGATGCTCCGGCGTTGCTCGCTCGGCTTCGGCTCGGTCGCCCTGGGCTCGCTGCTGGCGCAGGAAAGATCCGTCGCCGCCGGGTCCGCTGCGGACGGGCGGCCGTTGCCGCAGTTCCGGCCGCGCGCGAAGCACGTGGTCTTCGCCTACATGAGCGGCGGCGTGTCGCACCTCGACTCGTTCGACCCCAAGCCGGAGCTGCGACGCCGCCACGGCCATCCGATGCCCGTGCCGGTGAAGCCCACGATGTTCAACGACAACGGGAACATCATGGGCAGTCCCTGGGAGACGCGGCGCTGGGGCCGGAGCGGGCTGGAGATGACGACGCTCTTCCCGCACATCGCGGCCCAGGCGGACGAGTTGGCGGTGATCCGTTCGATGACCACCAAGGTCAACGAGCACGCCCAGGGGAACTACATGATGCACACCGGATTCCCCTTCACCGGGCATCCGAGCGCGGGTGCGTGGACCGCGTATGGGCTGGGCACGGCGAACCGGAACCTCCCGGGGTTCGTCGTCCTGCAGGGCGGCGGCGCTGTGGTGCCGCACGGCGGCGTGGGCGTCTACAGCAGCGGATACCTGCCGGCCGAGCACCAGGCGTCCATCCTCCAGGTGGACCGCGACCCGGCGCTCGCGAACGTGCGTCCGACCGAGGCCGACCGGCTCCAACGACGCCGACTGGACTTCCTCCGCGACGTGGACACGCGGTTTGCCTCCGAGGTGCCGGATCCGCAGGTCGAGGCGGCCATCCGCAACTACGAGACCGCCTACCGGATGCAGACCGCCGTCCCGGAGCTGTGCGACCTCGCCGGCGAGACCGCGGCGACGAAGCGCCTGTACGGACTCGAGTCCGGCGACGCCGCGACCGCGGCCTACGGACGCCAGTGCCTCGTAGCCCGGCGCCTGATCGAGCGCGGCGTGCGCTTCGTGGAGCTGAGCTGCATCTCCTCCGGCATCGGCGCCGGTGGTCCCGGCAACCCGTGGGATCAGCACGGTCAGATCCTGGAAGGACACGGCTCCATGGCGCGGCAGGTGGACCAGCCGTTGGCCGGCCTGATCCAGGACCTGCGCGCCCGCGGCTTGCTCGACGACACCTTGATCCTGTTCAGCGGCGAATTCGGCCGGACGCCCTTCTCACAGGGAGCGAACGGCCGGGACCACAATCCCTTCGGCTTCAGCGTGTGGATGGCGGGAGGTGGCGTCCGGGGCGGGACCGTCCACGGAGCCACCGACGACCTCGGCTACTACGCCGTGCAGGACGTCTGCAACACCTACGATCTCTGGGCGACCGTGCTGCACCTGCTCGGGATGGACCACGAGAAGCTGACCTTCCGTTTCGGCGGCCGCGACTTCCGGCTGACCGACGTCCACGGCGAGGTGATCCGCGCGGTGGTCGCTTGACGGAGGTGAAGCGTCGAAGCGTTGAAGCGTTGAAGAGGGGGCGGAAGCGCTCGATGGAAGCGCGGCGATCGGCGACGGGAAGCCTGGTTTGCGAGGAGGGCGGACCCGGATACGGGTCTCAGCCTTGGTAGGAGAGGTCCACGCAGATCAGCTCGCGGCCGTTGTGGATGTAGGCGCTGCGGTTGGCGAAGGCGGGATGGCACCAGAGGACGTCCCGGCCCCGGGTGTTCTCCGCAGGTTCCAGAAGCTGCGCGCGGCTGATGATCTCCAGGCCTTGCGGGGACAGGCGCCCGACGACCAGTTCGCCACGGTCGGTCCAGAACCAGTGCCGGTAGTTCTCCTCCACGATGAACGCATGGGCGAAGAAGCCGGCCTCCCCGCGGAACAGGTCCAGGCTCTCCCAACGGCGTTCGCCGGTCTTGAGGTCCAGGCACCGCAGCTCGCCGAACGCGCAGATGCCGTAGGCGAATCCGTCCTTCACCACCGGGGTGCTCATCACGGTATGGAGTCCTTCGGTCATCTCCGACTGCTTCCGGCTGCGGCGGTTCCAGACGACCCGTGGCTCGGCGCCGGTGCGCGGCACCTGGAGCATCAGCGAACCCTGGTAGAAGGAGGTCAGGAAGAGCCGGTCGCCCGAGAAGCGGGGCAGGGCGATGGTCACCTCCGGGCGCTGCGGGCGTCCGCCGACCGGATACGGGTGGCTCCACAGGACGTCACCGTCCTGAGGATTCAATCCGCTCACCGCATCGGCGTGCCAGAAGACCAGTTGCCGGCGCCCGGCGAGATCCCGGACCACCGGCGGGGCGTAGCCGATCTCGACCGCGGTCTGGGCCCGCCACAGTTCGCGTCCGGTGTCCTTGTGCAGGGCGACGATGGCGCTGTTGGTTCCGCCCACCGGCAGGATCAGGCGCTCTCCGTCGAGCAGCGGATGCGCGGCGTAGCCCCACACCGGAGGCTCCGCGTGGAACTGAGCCGCCACGTTCGTCGCCCAGAGGATGCGGCCATCCGCCGCGTCGAGGCACTTGAGGTCCCCCATGGCGCCGAGCGCGTAGACACGTCCGTCCCGGACCAGCGGGGTGGCGCGGGGTCCGGAGGGATAGGAGATGCGGTAAGGACAGTCGTAGACGTGTTCCCAAAGGGTGCGTCCGGTCGCGGCGTCAAGGCACAGCACGCGTTCGTTGCCGGGGATCTGCGGCAGGGAGCGGTCGCCCCGCTTGCGTTCCGCGGGTTTGCCGGCCTCGCGGTCGAGCAGGTAGACGCGCCCGTCCACCACGGCGGGTCCCACGTAGCCGGCCTTCACCGGCACCCGCCATCGGACCGGCAGGCTGCCGGTGTCGAAGTGCTCCACCAGTCCGGTCTCGCGCCAGACTCCGTCCCGTTCCGCGCCCATCCATTCGGGCCAGTCCGCGGCGTTCAGGGCCGGGCCGATACCGTGGAACGCGATCAGGGCCGCGGCCAATGAGGCCAGGCGACTCCGGAGGTTCTTGGGAAGGGGCAGGGGCAAGGTCATGGGATTTGTTTTTGGAGTTGGCTCTGGGAATACGGGCAGCCCGGACGCGCTACGCCTCGGTCAGCACCCGGATGAGGGGTGTCGGGTTGCGGCCGATTCCGGGAAAACGTCGAGTCCGGCAGCTGGTCACACGGCTGACCGCCAGGGGACGCACGCGGAGGGAACGCAGAGGTGCGGAATCCCCACTTCCCAGCGGCTTTGCGGTTTTGCGTGGTACCCGTCTTCGCCCCGACTGCATCGTTGCTCAGTGGATCCGGGTGCCGCCGGCGACGACCGATCCCAGGTTCGCGAGGCCCTGCTCGAACTGTCCGCCGACCATCCGGTCGACGTTCACGAAGACGTTGAAGGCCTTGGCCATGAAATGGTTCCTGCCGGTCATCTTCCAGGTCACGAGCGTGCCGCGGCCCTCGGGGAAGAAGGTGAACTCGGTCAGGTTCGTCGCCTGCATGGGGCGCGTGAAGACGAGGTCGATGAGGATCCGGCGCGGGGAATCGCTCTCGCGGAGGGTCATTGCGCCGGATCCGACCTGGTTGTTGCCGGACCAGGTGAAATGCGCGCCGACGCCGCGTTCCGCGCCGGAATATTCGAAAACGCACTTCGGATCGATGCGGGCCCAGGGCGACCAGGCGTCCCAGAGCCGGAAGTCCTCAACTTGGGCGAACACCTTCTCCGGCGGGGCCGGCAGGGTGGCGGTGCGGACGATCTGGAAATCCGCGGGTCGGGTGGCGATGTAGGCGACCAACCCGACTACGACGACGGCGACCAGCAGCAGGAGGTAGGGAATCATGGCTGGGGAACCACGCTAGGTTCCCCGGACACCTTGGAAAGCGTGAAGGTGGACAAGGCCGTCCCGCCATCCCCACTTCTACCTTTCCCGACCGAGGAGGTCCGGCCCACGATCGACGCCATGTTCCTCCGGATCCGTTGCGTCTGGGCCGCCATGGCCCTGGTGTTGGGCGGCCGCGTCGTCGCGGCCGAGGCGAAGCCCGAGCTGCGGGACGGCGACCGCGTGCTCCTCATCGGCGACACCTTCTTCGAACGCGAGGTGGACTACGGCCACATCGAGACGCGGCTGACCGCGGCCTTGGCCGACCGGCAGCTGACCTTCCGGAACCTCTCGTGGTCCGCCGACACGCTCACCGGGCGTTCTCGCGCCAGCTTCGACTGGAACAGGTCGGACGCCGACTGGCTGAAGCGGGTGAAGGAGCAGGTCGGACTGGCGAAGCCGACCGTGGCCCTCCTCAGCCACGGCATGACCGAGGCGCTCGAGTTGGCGGACGTTTCCGACGCGGCCGCACGTGCGGCCCATCTCGCGGCCTTCCGACGCGATCTCGGCCGTCTTTCCGCGGTCCTCGACGAGGTCTCCGGCTTTCCCGTCCGGCTGGTGCTGCTGACCCCGGTGTTCCCGCAGGGTGCTCCGAGGGCCGAGGTCGAGGCTTCGGTGAAGGCGGTCGCCGCGGAGATGC
>CAIYXO010000178.1 GCA_903930165.1 uncultured Verrucomicrobiota bacterium
CGCCCGCGGAGATCCGCGAAGTGTTGCAGCGCGTCCACGAGCAGGCCTTGCGGGAATTGGCCGGCTACAGCGCGGAGTTATTGAACGAACCGGCCGAAGATCCACGGGCAGTATTCGACACCAAATTAGGTTCCATTTTCTTTTGTCCACATCACGAGATGTTGCACGCCGGCCAGATCGGCCTGCTGCGGCGTCTACTAGGCAAAATGCCCGTGCGATAGAATAGGACGCTATGGCGGAAGACTACTACCAGACTCTCGGCGTCGATCGCAAAGCCTCTCCGGCAGAAATCCAGAAGGCATACCGCAAACTAGCGCGCAAGTACCATCCGGACATGAATCCGGACGACAAGTCGGCCAAGGAAAATTTCCAGAAAGTCCAGCAAGCGTACGACGTCCTGAACGATCCGGAGAAACGCCAGAAGTACGACCAGTACGGCAGCGCGTTCGAGCAAGCAGGCGGCGCCGGTCCCGGCTGGGAATCGTTCCGCGGTGCCGGCGGGCCGGGAGGAGTTGACTTCGACCTGAATGAACTGTTTGGTGGTGCCGGCGGACCGGGTGGCGCCGCGGGGTTCGAGGAAATCCTGCGACAGTTTGGGGGCGGCCGAGCCGGCGGTGGTAGTGCTGGTGGCCGGCGCCGGGGCCGCGCTCAACCTGCCCGCACCCGTGGAGCCGATGTCGAGCACGAATTGCCGATTCCGTTCACGACCTCGATCCTGGGTGGCGAAGCCCGGCTGAGTGTGCGGCGGGCGGATGGGCACGTCGAATCGATCACGGTGAAAATCAAGCCGGGTATCGCCGATGGCAAGAAGATGCGGCTCCGCGGCCAGGGCGAGGAATCGCCCAATGGCGGTCCTCCCGGAGATTTGCTGATCACGATCCGCGTCGGCCATCACCCGTGTTTTCGTCGCCACGGCGATGATCTGGAGGTCTCTGTGCCCGTGACCGTGGGTGAAGCCGCGCTGGGCGCAAAAGTCGATGTGCCCACGCCCAAAGGCGCAATCACCCTCAAGATCCCGCCGGGCACCTCCAGCGGAAAACGGTTGCGAGTGAAGGGCATGGGCGCTCCGCATGCAGAAGGCGCCGGCCATGGCGACCTGTATGCCGAGATCCAGATCGTGCTGCCCGACTCGCTGGATAAGGAAAGTCAGGATCTGGTCCGGCAGTTTGAGCAACGCAATCCGCAAACTCCCCGATCCGCATTGCGATGGTGAGCGAGTTCAGCCGCGAAGCGGCTGTGAATTTTTTGGCGTTCCCCGTAGCATGGCTCTCCGAGCCGTGCAGATTGCCGGGACAAACCTGCCCAACCACACGGCTCGGAGAGCCATGCTACGATTAATTCATAGCCGCGGAGCGGCGACATCGTCGATGGCGGTGCTATACGGCCTGCTGGGAGCCGAGGCCGAACAATCGCTGCTGTCTCGACTGCCGCACCAGCAACGCGTCAAAGTCATGGCGGCCCTGGCCGTCGTCGTGCTGCTGGGCGTGACGTTGATCCTATTTGCCTGGTGGGGGGCGCGCGTGGTGCGCCGGCACTATGGCCGCCGCCTGAGCACCCGACGCGACGCCGGCGAGCGAGCGTTCCGCCAAGATGACTGGGCAACCAAGCCGCTGGTATCCGAGCAGGACCGCCCGGTAGCGTCCGACCGCGGGGCGCGGCCAGACTCCGAGGCCTGAGTACCAGGAGACGCGCAAGCCGTGGCCGACCAGCGATTTTCCCGTGAATACCGTCTGCGGCGGCAGACCGATTTC